>JAHEEK010000008.1:0-56450 GCA_024640765.1 Thalassobium sp.
TGGTGCGGTCGGGGGGACTCGAACCCCCACGAGTGTTACCTCACAGCGACCTCAACGCTGCGCGTCTACCAATTCCGCCACGACCGCATGTTCATGTGCTTGGTATGAGCGCGGCTTAGACAAACTGCGGCGGCCTTACAAGTCAAAAAACGCACGTCACTCATGACAATCTCAACATGGCCTGATATTGCCATACAAAATTGCCGCTGCGCCATCGGATTGTCAGCAGGCACGATACCCAAGCTAGGAAATTCTAAATGGTCGAATGGATTACCTCCACGTCTTTGGTCTCATATGACGCGGCTTGCGCTGAGATGGAGCGACGTGTCGCAGGGATCATCGACGGCTCGATGAACGAGGCGATCTGGCTACTTGAACACCCCCCTCTTTACACTGCGGGCACATCGGCAGACGCGAGTGATTTGACCGACCCAAACCGTTTTGACGTGTTTGAGAGTAAGCGTGGCGGACAATATACATATCACGGGCCGGGACAGAGGGTCATTTACACCATGCTTGATGTGAACAAACGGGGCCGTGATGTGCGAGCATTTGTGCAATCTCTGGAAGCTTGGGTGATTGACGCATTAGGCGAGTTCAATGTGACCGGTCATATTCGCGACGGTAGGGTTGGCGTTTGGGTCGAGCGGCCTGAAAAGCCGCTTGGCCCGAATGGTGGCATGGCTGAGGATAAAGTGGCCGCGATTGGAATTCGCCTGCGCAAGTGGGTCAGCTTTCACGGCATATCAATCAATGTTGAGCCAGATTTGTCTCATTTTGACGGTATTGTGCCCTGCGGAATTACAGATCACGGTGTTACATCGCTGGTGGATTTGGGCCTTCCTGTTACGATGGACGACCTCGACGTCGCATTACGCAAGACATTTGAGACGCATTTTCCCGCGATTATTTAAAAAATAACAAAACACTAAAATTACAAAAACAAGCCGATGCTACTTGCCAGATTTTCAACGTATACAATTGCTTACAATTCTAAACTGGCGGTAAAATCAGATATTTAGATCATGCCAACTTGAATGACCTGCGCCATTTTAGCCCACATTTTACAGCGTATTAACATTGCTCTGATAGCGGCTGTGCCTTAGTAACAGGACAGAATACCCTCCACGAGTCGCTTCATGGGGTGATATACATTGGGAACCAACAAACACGGAGGCACCGGACATGGCAGACGCCGCCATTCACGGCCACGACGCTGAGCACGAAGACAACCGCGGGTTCTTTACCCGTTGGTTTATGTCTACAAACCACAAAGATATCGGCATTCTTTACCTATTTGCAGCAGGTATCGTCGGTTTCATTTCCGTAGCATTCACAGTTTACATGCGCCTCGAGCTCATGGAACCTGGCGTACAATACATGTGTCTTGAAGGCGCACGTTTCCTTGCATCCGAGGCAACCTGTACTCCAAACGGCCACCTGTGGAACGTTATGATCACCTACCACGGTGTGTTGATGATGTTCTTTGTTGTTATCCCCGCCTTGTTTGGTGGTTTTGGTAACTACTTCATGCCATTGCAAATTGGCGCGCCAGACATGGCCTTCCCACGTTTGAACAACTTGTCATTCTGGTTGTTCATCGCAGGTACGTCATTGGGTGTCGCATCAATGTTGGCACCAGGCGGTAACGGCCAATTGGGCTCAGGCGTTGGTTGGGTTTTGTATCCACCGCTTTCAACGTCAGAAGCCGGCATGTCGATGGACCTGGCAATCTTTGCTGTACACGTGTCCGGCGCATCTTCGATCCTAGGTGCGATCAACATCATCACCACGTTCTTGAACATGCGCGCACCGGGTATGACACTGCACAAAGTACCGCTTTTTGCATGGTCGATTTTTGTAACTGCATGGTTGATCCTTCTGGCACTGCCCGTTCTTGCAGGTGCGATCACAATGTTGCTGACAGACCGGAATTTTGGCACGTCCTTTTTCCAGCCTGATGGCGGTGGCGACCCTGTTCTCTACCAGCACATCTTGTGGTTCTTCGGACACCCAGAAGTGTACATCATCATTCTGCCGGGCTTTGGTATCATCAGCCACATCATCGCAACATTCTCGCGGAAGCCAATCTTTGGCTACCTGCCAATGGTCTACGCGATGGTCGCAATTGGTGTCTTGGGCTTCGTTGTGTGGGCGCACCACATGTACACAGTCGGCATGTCACTGTCGCAACAGTCATACTTCATGATGGCGACGATGGTGATTGCGGTACCGACCGGCGTGAAGATCTTTAGCTGGATCGCAACAATGTGGGGCGGCTCTGTTGAGTTCAAAACACCTATGCTTTGGGCGTTCGGCTTCTTGTTCCTCTTCACTGTCGGTGGCGTAACGGGCATCGTGTTGTCGCAAGCCGGTGTAGACCGCGCTTACCATGACACATACTATGTGGTTGCTCACTTCCACTACGTGATGAGCCTTGGTGCGGTGTTCTGCATCTTCGCCGGTATCTACTTCTACCTGCCGAAAATGTCTGGCCGCATGTATCCCGAGTGGGCTGGTAAGCTGCACTTCTGGGCGATGTTTATCGGAGCAAACCTGACATTCTTCCCGCAGCACTTCTTGGGCCGTCAGGGTATGCCTCGTCGCTACATCGACTATCCCGAAGCGTTCGCGACTTGGAACTATGTCTCTTCGATCGGTGCATTCCTGTCGTTTGGTTCATTCCTCTTCTTCATCGTGGTCCTGTTCTACACCTTGCTTGCAGGACGCCGCGTGACAGAAGCGAACCCATGGAACGAGTATGCAGATACGCTGGAGTGGACTCTTCCATCACCACCCCCAGAGCATACGTTTGAAATTCTTCCAAAGCAGGAAGACTGGGACAATGGCCACGCGCACTAAGCGCTGCAGCCCGCGACTAAACAAGAAAGCCCTCGCCCTTATCGGCCGGGGCTTTTTCTTTTTGAGCAATTGGAAGTTATCCATTCCGACCTGCGGCAAAACATACAGTGGAAAAGCGGTCGTCAGCATTGCTAACTCACAGGACCAGCCTAATTTCTGGAAGGAATAGACACGCAAGCGACAGACGACATGCCCTATCAAATTACCAACCAGAACCCTTGCACCATAACACTTTGGCCTCACCAATCGATGACACCACAAGGCTTCGTCTGGTTCATCGGCATTACCAGCAGCCTAATTTTTCTGCCCGCAATCGCCATTCTGGGCAGCCCCGTTGTTTGGGGTCTGCTGCCATTCTTTATCATCGCGCTTTGGGCAGTCTGGAGCGCGATCCGCCGCAACCAGAAAGACGCCGCGGTGCGTGAAACGCTTACAATTGATTGTGAAACAACTGCTTTATCGCGGATTAATCCACGTGCACCGGCCCAAAACTGGCAAGCAAATACCTACTGGGTCAGCGCACACATGCACACCAAGGCCGGACCCGTAGAAAACTATGTTACGTTGAAAGGCGCCAACCGCGAGGTCGAGCTTGGCGCGTTTTTATCAGCTGATGAGCGCGTTACACTCTATGATGACGTGCAACGCCTGCTCACAGAACACCGTGAAGCGCCCCCTAGCTATTCAGCTGATCCTTGACCATCGGGCCTACACTGCCAAAGTCCATCTGGCCGGTATAGGCAGCTTTCAACGCTGCCATCACTTTACCCATATCACGGATACCCTCGGCCCCAGTAGTGCGAATGGCTTCTTGAACTGCGGCTGCGGTTTCGTCCGCATCAAGTTGCTTTGGCAAATAATCCTCGATGATCGAGATTTCCTGCAGCTCTTTTTCCGCGAGCTCCAGACGCCCGCCCTCTTCATAGGCTTTGGCACTTTCTTTGCGCTGCTTGACCATCTTGCCCAGAATAGACGTGATATCTGCATCACTCACAGAGACCACCTCATCAGATCCACGCGCAGCAATCTCACGATCTTTGATCGCGGCGTTCACCAACCGCAGCGTTGACAAGCGGGCAGTATCTTTCGCCTTCATCGCCTCTTTCAGCGCGGCAGAAATCTGTTCTTTCATTGTCATGGCAGGGCCTAATATGTCAGTTAAGTTAAAGGACTAAGGTATAGGCGTAACAGCGTTACAACTCAAGCCCGGCGGGCAGCAATCAAGTCATTGATAAATATATGTAATTATATATTGACCCAATGCACAGACGGCCTGTTGACGCCCTTACGCCAAGTGCCTATGTTCTGCCAAGTTTGACCTGATGAACCGGAATCTGCGCCATGACTGACACGTCTCACCCCACAGCTTGCCTCGCCCTTGCGGATGGAACGTTGTTCTACGGATTTGGCTTCGGTGCAGAAGGCATCGTCGAAGCTGAACTTTGCTTCAACACGGCAATGACCGGCTACCAAGAAATCATGACAGACCCCTCATACGCGGGCCAGATTGTTACTTTTACGTTCCCACACATTGGCAACACAGGCATCACACCAGAAGATGATGAGCACGCAGACCCAATCGCGGCCGGCATGGTTGTGAAGTGGGACCCGACAGAAGCATCGAACTGGCGCTCAACACAAGAACTGGGTGAGTGGCTTAGCGCACGCAACCGCATGGGGCTGGGCGGCGTTGATACACGCGCCCTCACCCGCGCGATACGCCACCAAGGCGCGCCACATGTGGCGATGGAATACCGCGTAGATGGAAAATTCGATATTGAAGCGCTTGTCGCGAAAGCCCGTGATTTCAAGGGCCTCGAAGGGCTTGACCTCGCAAAAGACGTCACATGTGCACAAAGCTACACCTGGGACGAAATGCGGTGGGCTTGGCCCGATGGTCACGCAAAACGCAACGAAGCTGGCTTCAAAGTAGTCGCCCTAGATTTTGGCGCAAAAAGTAACATCTTGCGGTGCCTTGCGTCTGCGGGATGTGATGTGACTGTTCTACCCGCAACAGCGACAGCAGAAGAAGTGTTGGCACACAAACCCGACGGTGTGTTCTTGTCAAACGGTCCGGGCGATCCGGCAGCGACGGGTACTTACGCTGTACCAATGATCAAAGACGTTTTGGCGCAATCTAACATTCCGGTCTTTGGTATCTGTCTAGGTCACCAAATGTTGGCTCTCGCCCTTGGTGCACAAACTGTGAAAATGAACCACGGCCACCACGGCGCCAACCACCCTGTTAAGGATTTGGAAACCGGCAAAGTTGAGATCACCTCAATGAACCACGGCTTCACGGTTGATAGCCAAACGCTACCCGACGGTGTGCTTGAAACGCATGTTTCTTTGTTTGACGGGTCTAACTGTGGCATCCGGATGGCTGATCGGCCCGTGTTCAGTGTGCAATACCACCCCGAGGCAAGCCCGGGCCCGATGGACAGTTATTACCTGTTTGAACGATTTGTAGAACACATGTCTGAGCAGGCAAAAACATCTGCTTGAACAGCTTGGGTTTAACCACTCTTTAAGGATCAGACGCCATCACTAACACGCAGCTTATTGCGGCTGTGCGTTAGTAAAGAGTTGTCATGTCATCCCATCCACTTGCCCTTGTTGAGGGGCAATCACGACATTCGTTTGGTTCGGTAAGAAGCGGCTCTCATGTCGCAAGTAGCTCCTTGCTTGATGTCATGCTTGACTTCGGAACACTTGCACCAGCGGACGCGCAAGAAGTTGCTAACAATGCACGGCATGATTGGGCACCAATCTGCGAATATGTTAATTCTATGTTCATGCTTGACGAGGCGGATATCCTGCGCGCTCAAAGCCTTAGAAGCGGTGCACGTATAGTTGATCCCGCAACTCCGTTCCGCCAACCCGAGTTGCTTGAAGATGTAGACATCAGGAAATGCATTAAGAAAGCCATCATTCCACTACGTAACGTGGGCACCGCTACTTTAGTCGTGACATCGTCACCTACAAGCTTTGCCGCGGACACTTCACATTTACCCGATCACCTGCATCCGCTCAAAATGGCACTGGCAACACGCCATCAGATCACAGATGTCATCGCCAATGATCACAAAACACGGCTGGCTGAACTGGCCGAAAGTCGCGTTCATTCCGAAGATAGTTGCCGACATTTAAGTAAGCCCACATCAAGAACAGCAAAAATTCTCTGGCTCTTGGGCTTTGGCAGCGTCGCTTTGTTTATGCCAAAGGTCTTATTTTCAGCGCTCATTGGCTGGGCCATTCTCAGCATGTTTGCGGTTCTTGCACTCCGCGTTTGGGCCAGTATTTTTTTTGCCAAAACCTCAAACCACGCCAAGAGACCGCACTTTTTCAGTTACCAACGGTATCAATTCTTGTTCCCCTTCTGAATGAGCGCAACATCGCCGGACAGCTGGTCAGACAGCTTAGCCGCCTCGATTATCCCCGTGAAAAGCTTGATGTGTGCTTGATCACCGAAGCCAGCGATAAAGTGACCCAAACCACATTGCGCGAGACAATTTTGCCCCACTGGATACGGGTTCACGAGGTTCCTAAGGGCAGCCTTAAAACCAAACCACGCGCGATGAATTACACACTCGATTTTTGTCGTGGCAGCATCATCGGGATTTATGATGCCGAAGATGTGCCTGAACCAGATCAGCTCCTCAAGATCGTTAATGGCTTTGCCAACCGGCCCGCCGAGGTAGCATGCCTGCAGGGTGCTCTCGATTTCTATAACCCAAAACAAAACTGGATGTCGCGCTGCTTTACCCTCGAATATGCCACGTGGTTCAGACTGATCTTGCCCGGCTTCCAAGCCCTCGGACTGCCAATTCCACTGGGTGGCACAACAGTTTTCTTTCGCAGGCACGTCCTTGAGGAATCAGGCGGATGGGACGCGCACAACGTGACCGAAGACGCCGAACTTGGCATGCGTTTGGCCAAAGCAGGCTACAGAACCGAATTGATTGATACCACGACCTATGAGGAAGCGTGCTGCGCGCCACGCGCTTGGATCTGTCAAAGCTCAAGGTGGCTAAAGGAATACGCCGCCACATATATGGTGCTTATGAAGGATCCAAAGGCGCTTTTCACGCAATTAGGATGGCGTGGTTTTTTGGGCGTACAGCTGATTTGTTTATGCACACTTAGCCAATTCGCATTAGCGCCCCTGATTTTGGGCTTGTGGCTTCTGCCCGTTCAACAGGTGGCTTCAAGCACGGGGATCAGCTGGCTAACAAGTGCAATCGTGGCGATGTTCATCATGGCTGAAATTGCGAACATCACCGTCACAGCACTTGCAATCCGAAGGGCGGAACATCGTCGCTTTTGGATATGGATACCCACACTACACGCCTATTTCTTCTTGGCGTCACTGGCCTGCTACAAGGCCCTGTGGGAGCTCATTCGCGATCCGTTCTACTGGGATAAAACAAGCCACGGAAAATCCCTCAGACGTGCCCAGCCATCGCCAGCAGGCGCTAAATCCCCGTTGCCTCGACCGCTTCGGCGTCCGCACGTAAGCGCGTCTGAAAAGCCACCGAAATATGTTCGCGCAGAGCCTGATAAGCACGGTCGCCGTCACCGGTTTCAATAGCCGAAACGATCGCATCGTGTTCTTCAAGGGCAAGCTTGTCGCGCCCCTCAATTGCAAGTGATGTGGTCGCCAACAGCGCCATAGAGCGGTGAACCAGATCAAGTTGACGCACCAAAAAGCGGTTATGACTGGCCAAGTGAATTTGCTTGTGAAACCTACGATTGGCCCGCGACAACGCAGATGGGTCGCCCATCAGCTTATGATCTTCATCGACCATCTCACGCAGAACTTTCACTTCTTCAGGTGTGGCATGGCGTGCGGCCAACTGCGCCGCTAAACCTTCAAGTTCCGCCCGCACCACGTAAAGCTCTGCCAACTGATTGTGATCCAGCGACGCAACAATCAGGCTTCGCCCATCACGGGTCAAAAGGCTTTGTGTCTCAAGGCGCTGTAACGCTTCGCGAATAGGTGTCCGCGATACGCCAAACCGGTCAGCCAACTCACTCTCAACCAAGCGCGATCCGGGCTTGTAAACGCCTACATCAATCGCATCGAGGATCAGGTCATATGCATCTTTTTGATTTGGTTTCAACATTTTGGCGTCCGTTCTTCGTGTGCTTCCTGACCCTAGCCCGACAGCTCGCACGCTGGCAACCCGTTTGCCATTGACCCACAGTGTGACACAAGTACGGTCCGCTCATGACACACAACCTTCGCGACGCTTTCAATGATACCCAGACTTGGGTGTTTGACCTAGATCACACGCTTTACCCGCCCAATGTTCCGCTGTTCGCCCAAATGGAAGTGCGCATGGTGGACTACATGTGCCGCGTTTTGCATCTGGACCATGACACAGCGAATGCCCTGCGCGCCGACTACTGGCGCGATCACGGGACCACATTAGCTGGGCTCATGGCAGAGCATCAGATTGATCCGGACCCGTTTCTTTGGGACGTGCATCAGCTTGATTTCAGCGTTGTTCCCAAAAGCCCAACCCTACGCGATCTGATTACGCGGCTGGATAACCGCAAAATCATCTACACCAACGGAACCGCCCCTTACGCCGAAGACGTGACCGCTGCACGCGGCATCGCGGGGCTGTTTGATGCAATCTACGGGGTCGAGCACGCGCATTACCATCCCAAGCCCAACCGCGCTGCTTTTGAAGCGGTTTTCGCACTCGACGGGTTCGACCGAGCGAAAGCGGTCATGTTCGAGGACGACCCTCGTAACCTTGAGGTCCCAAAGGAAATGGGGCTTACCACAGTGCTGATAAGTCCAACGCCCAACCACAGCGCCTTTATTGATTATCAGGCCGCTGACTTGGAAGAATTTTTGTCGCAGATCACCTAAGGCACCTTTCCCTCACCGCATCGCAGGCCTACCTTACCGGTATGGAACGTACAAAAATCGACATTCTCATATCAGGCGGTGGCATTGCGGGCCTGACGGCTGCTGCTGCATTCGGCACGGCCGGATTTTCTGTAATTTGTGTCGATCCGACGGCCCCAGTGACCGAACGCAACACAGATGGAAGCGATCTGCGCAGTACCGCACTGTTGCAACCTGCCCGCGACTTTTTGGAAACTGCAGGCATTTGGGCCAAACTCAACCCCCACGCCAGCCCCTTGCAAACGATGCGTATTGTGGACGCCGGCGGCGAAGTTGCAGAGCCCCGCCTCACCCGTGACTTTGACGCCTCCGATATTTCCGACAGGCCCTTTGGCTGGAACCTGCCCAATTGGCTGCTGCGCCGTGAAATGTTGGCCCGCCTTGATGAATTGCCGAACGTCACGTTCCGTCCGGGCGTCGGCACCAAAACACTACTTACACGCCAAAGCGAAGCCCTTGTCAGCCTAAGCGATAACACTCAGGTATCTGCACGATTGGTGATTGGCGCAGATGGGCGCAACAGCCCTGTGCGCCGCGCCCACGGGATTGGGGCACGCACAACTCGATATGGTCAAAAAGCGCTGGCTTTTGCGGTCAACCATCCGATCCCGCATGAAGGTGTCAGTACCGAGGTGCATCGCACTGGTGGACCGTTCACGTTGGTTCCGCTGCCGGATTACAACGGGATGCCGTCCTCGGCAGTGGTTTGGATGGAACGCGGCGCGCGCGCCAAAGAGCTTTATGAGATGTCCGAAGATGCGTTCAACGACGCCATGTCACAGCGGTCCTGCCACCTTTACGGCCCGCTGACCCTTGCAAGCCGCCGCACAATGTGGCCGATTATCAGCCAAATCAGCGATCGTTTTTATGCAGAACGCACCGCCCTTATTGCAGAAGCCGCCCATGTGGTGCCGCCGATTGGTGCGCAGGGCTTGAACATGTCCATCGGGGATATGGCAGCACTGTTGGTGTTGTCTCTGAAGGACCCATCCAAGCTGGGCGAGCCTGAGATGCTCGCGCAGTACGAGCGCAAACGCATGACTGAGGTCAAAGCGCGGGTAACAGGTGTTGACGCGCTTAACCGTGCCTCAATGATGGCAGCGCGGCCTTTGCGAGATGCGCGCGCCGCAGGGGTTGCCACGCTTTATTCATTGGCGCCGGTTCGTAAAACGCTGATGCAGCTCGGTCTTGGGGCGCGCGGCTAATACAGCAGCCACGCGATATGTCACAACGGACCGGGCAAGCGCTCCTCTGACAGAAGCACGTTAGCCTCAACATCACCTGCACCGGGCAGGGTCATGATACGGCGCCGCAAGATACGCTCAAAATCCGCCAAGTCCCGTGCAACCACCCTAAGCCGGTAATCATAAAGCCCCAACATATGCTCAGCCGTTTGTACTTCGGGAATTGCGATAACTGCGCGTTCAAAATCATCCAGGCTAACACGCCCTTTGGTCGCCAGCTTAACACCCAAAAACACCGTGACACCAAAGCCCAACTTTTCGGCATCAAGCTTTATGCGCCGTCCTTTGAAAACGCCTGCCGCTTGTAGCTTTTGCAATCTCCGCCACGTGGCTGGTTGGCTTAGCCTCAAATCACGGCCCAACGCACCCGCAGATTGCGTAGCGTCCCGCTGCATCGCCTTGACCAAAGCCATGTCGATCGCGTCCCAGCTCACAACGGCAACCTTTCATCTGATTTAAGCGTCGACACCAACATCAACGCCTCAATATCCGAGATATGCGGCAGTGTTAGGATGCGGTCGCGGTAAAGCATCTGATAGTGTGCCATATCCCGCGCGACCACAAAAAGCCGCACATCTACGCGCCCCAAAAACGTCTGAATTTCAGTGACTTCAGGCACATCACGGGCGGCGGCGTGGAATTCATCAAACGCACGCACTTGGGTTTTATCAAGGGTGATCCGCAACGAAACGGACACTTCAAACCCAAGTGCCGCCCAATCGACCACCGCCTCTTGCCCGCGGTACAGCCCAGCATCGCACAACTTATCAAGCCTACGCGTCACTTTGGCAGCCGTCAGACCACACCGGTCAGCAATTTCATGCATTGCCGCATCCGGCGTATACTGCAACGTGCGCAGAATGCGTCTATCAAGATCATTAAGCATAAATTTATCTATAACGTAACTTATGACGAATGAAACTGTCAAAAATAGTCATAAAAATTATATTTCTAACATCGTAATTGTCTTGGACAGGTCGTAGAAGGTCCTCAGACATTCACCAAGCACTCAGACCAAAGGAATTTGATATGCGCGTTTATTACGATCGCGATTGCGATGTTAACCTGATCAAAGACAAAAAAGTAGCCATCCTCGGTTACGGCAGCCAAGGCCACGCCCACGCGCTTAACCTGCGCGATTCAGGTGCGAAAAACCTTGTTGTTGCTTTACGCGAAGGCTCACCATCCGCGAAGAAAGCCGAAGGCGAAGGCCTTAAGGTTATGGGCATCGCCGAAGCCGCAGCTTGGTGTGATGTGATCATGTTCACAATGCCCGACGAGCTTCAGGCAGAAACATACAAAAAATACGTCCACGACAACATCAAGCCAGGCTCCGCAATCGCGTTTGCCCACGGCCTGAACGTACACTTTGGCCTGATTGAGCCAAAAGAAGGCGTCGACGTGATCATGATGGCCCCCAAAGGCCCAGGTCACACAGTACGCGGCGAATACACCAAAGGTGGCGGCGTGCCATGCTTGGTTGCGGTACATGAAAACGCATCAGGCAAAGCGCTTGAAATCGGTCTGTCATACTGTTCCGCAATTGGTGGCGGCCGTTCAGGCATCATCGAAACCAACTTCCGTGAAGAGTGTGAAACTGACCTCTTTGGTGAGCAGGCAGTCCTTTGTGGCGGCCTTGTTGAGCTGATCCGCGCAGGCTTCGAAACACTCGTTGAAGCAGGCTATGCACCAGAAATGGCGTACTTTGAGTGCCTGCACGAAGTGAAGCTGATCGTTGATCTGATCTATGAAGGCGGCATCGCCAACATGAACTACTCAATCTCCAACACAGCTGAGTACGGCGAATACGTCAGCGGCCCACGCGTGCTGCCATACGACGAAACAAAAGCCCGCATGAAAGCGATCCTGACAGACATCCAAACAGGTAAATTCGTGCGTGACTTCATGCAGGAAAACGCAGTTGGTCAGCCGTTCTTCAAAGGCACACGTCGCATCAACGACGAGCACATGATCGAAGAAACTGGTGCAAAACTGCGCGAAATGATGCCGTGGATTTCTGCGGGTAAAATGGTCGACAAAGAAAAGAACTAAGGTCTCTTACCTTGTTCACTTGGGCCTCCGCATATGCGGGGGCCTTTTTCGTTTATGCTTGCCTGCACAGGCGCATTTAACTCTCGCCACTGGACCAAAGCGCGCCTAGTGTCAGCCCATGAGTAACACCATCCCCACCCCCGAAAATCCCGGTGTATTTAACTGGTTCCTGATCTGCTTTCTGGGTGTGATTTGGGGCAGCGCATTCATGAGCATCAGCGTAGCGTTACAAGAATACCCACCATTTACTCTAGCAGCACTACGCGTCTTTTTTGGCGCAATTGTTTTGTGCATCATGGGCGTCATCATGGGTCAGCCAATCACGCGCATCCATCAGACCGCGGGATTATCTGGATGGGGCTACAGCGCGGTCATTGGTTTTATCACCGTCACCGCACCGTTTTTGCTGCTGTGTTGGGGTATTCAGTACGTGCCATCCGCGTTCGCTGGTGTCGCGATGGGGGCCATTCCGCTCATTATCCTGCCGCTTGCCTATATCTTCTCACCTGAGGAAGGCATCGGCCCACGTCGGATTATCGGTGTGGTGCTGGGCTTTGCTGGATTGGCGCTGCTGTTGGGAAAGGGCGCGCTTGAGACCACATCCGCCCAGACGTTTTGGGGGCAGCTTGCCTGTCTTGCAGCAGCTGCGTGTTACGCAGTTGGTTCAATTATCACCCGTCATGCGCCGCGCATCCCGCCCGTGGCATTCGCCAGTGGCACGCTAGCTGTCGGTGCTGCGATGCTAATCCCATTTGCAATTATTGCCGAAGGTATGCCCCGTCTTAGCTGGAGTTTTGAGACCCTAATGGTCTTCTATCTTGCTGCCCTGCCAACTGGCTTGGCCGCGGCAATCCGCGTGATTGTTGTGCAATCAGCAGGCTCCGTCTTTATGTCACTGACGTCTTATCAAGTGCCAATCTGGTCGGCTGTGTTCGGGATCGTACTGCTTGGTGAGGCCCTGTCAGCACAGCTCTTCATCGCCCTCGCGCTCATCCTTTTGGGTATCGGGATCAGCCAATGGCGCAGCTTGATCCTAGTCGCGCAAAGTATCCGCTCAAAGAAGTGATAGCCTAGGCCACTTGTGCCGTGATCTCATCGACAACACCCTGCACCACTGTTTCAAGAAGGGTAGAGTCCTCGCATTCGGCCATGACGCGGATCAACGGCTCTGTCCCTGATTTACGGATAAGTAACCGCCCCTTGCCCGCAAGATCGGCCTCAGCCGCAGCAATTACCTGCTGAACTGACGCGGCTTCAAGCGGCGCTGTTCCAATTGGATAGCGCACGTTTTTCAAAAGCTGTGGCACAGTCTCAAACGTACTCGACAGATCAGACGCGCTGTGACCGGTGCGGATCATTTCACACATAAATTGCAGCCCCGCCAACAAGCCGTCGCCGGTTGTAGCATAGTCCGTCATCACAATGTGGCCCGATTGCTCGCCGCCCAAATTGAAGCCACCTTTGCGCATCGCTTCAACCACATGCCGGTCACCAACCGCCGTACGCAACAAGGTCATCCCGCGATCCGCTAGGTACCGCTCAAGACCAAGGTTCGACATCACTGTGGCCACCAAAGTGCGCGCGTTCAAACGCCCTGCAGACGCCCATGAGCCTGCCAAAAGCGCCATCAACTGATCGCCGTCTGCAATGCGGCCCTTTTCATCGATGATCATCACGCGGTCTGCGTCACCATCAAGACAAATGCCCAGATCCGCACCGTTTTCAATCACCGCTTGCGCCGCCATATGCGGTGCAGTCGAGCCGCAGTTGTCATTGATATTGAACCCATTTGGTGATGTCCCAACGGGGATCACATCAGCCCCAAGTTCCCATAAAATCTCGGGCGCCGTTCGGTGCGCCGCACCATTCGCGCAATCAATCACAACTTTCAGCCCTTGCAACGAGATACCAGAAAGCGATGTTTTCAGGCGCTCACCATAACGGAAACGACCCTCATCAATACGCTTGGCGCGGCCAATATTATCAGGTTGCGCGGGGCTGGTGCCTTCGTGAACCAGTTGTTCAATCGCGGCCTCTGCCTCATCTGACAACTTAAAGCCGTCAGGGCCAAATAGCTTGATGCCGTTATCCATATGCGGGTTATGGGAAGCGGAAATCATCACGCCGACATCTGCGCGCATCGACGTGGTAAGCATCCCCACCGCCGGTGTGGGTACTGGGCCTAGCAAGAAACAATCCATACCGGTGCTGGTAAATCCGGCCGTCAAAGCGTTCTCAAACATGTAGCCCGACAGACGGGTATCTTTGCCGATCACGACGCGGTTACGTTTGTTGTCACGGCGAAAGTACCGCCCCGCTGCCGAGCCAAGGCGCAAAGCCATCTCGACAGTCATAGGATATTGGTTCGCCGTGCCGCGCACCCCGTCGGTGCCAAACAGTTTCGTAGTCATATTTAGTGCCCGTTAGCTACAAAATTGCGCCCGCCATATCAAAAGCTGCGCGTGTCGCCTCTATATCATGAATGCGGGTGATCTGAACCCCTTGCCGAAACCCTTCAAGCGCCACCGCGACAGAGCCAAAAACCCGCTGATCCGCTTGGGGGGCATTTGTAATTGTGCCGATAAAGCGCTTGCGCGACGCCCCAAGCAAGATCGGGCACCCAAGGCTGTGTAGCACGCTCAGCCGCTTCAACAGCGCCAGATTATGCTCCAGCGTTTTGCCGAAACCAATGCCGGGATCGATCCAGATATCTGTGCGTGCAATCCCGAACGCCACAGCCGCCTCAATGCGCTCCGACAAAAAGTCATACACATCGAGCACAACGTCATTGTACTGCGGATCATCCTGCATCGTCTCCGGATCCCCACCTGCGTGCATCAAGCAGATAGGCGCACGGGACGACGCGGTGACTGCGCCCATAGCCGGATCATGGGTCATCGCGTAGACATCATTGACCAAAGTTGCACCCGCCGCCAAAGCCGCCTCGGCAACATCTGCTTTTCGTGTGTCGATGCTGATTGGCGTGTGTACTGTTGCGTCGTGATTTCGCAGAGCTGAAATCACGGGAACCGTGCGCCCGATCTCAATGTGGCTGGGCACATAGGCCGCACCGGGCCGCGTACTTTCTCCGCCGATATCCAGCATATCCGCGCCAGCCTCCTGCATCGCAATCGCGTGAGTTATTGCTGCATCAAAACCTTCGAACTTGCCGCCATCAGAAAAGCTGTCTGGAGTGACATTGAGAATACCCATGATGTTGGCACGCGCCATATCAAGCCCCGCAACCTGCCCACGCGGGGACGTAAGACGCGATAGAACGTGATCTGGCACGTCAGCCGCCGGAAAGATGCTCGGTGTCGCGCTACGGCTCATAACTTCTACGGTGTCGAACCACGTCCACCCACCCGCCAGAACATAAGCGCCGTTTGGACGGGCGATATCAGTCTGAACGATTGGACGAAAATAGTCAGTCATTGGCCTTCATGACGCTCAAAGCTGTGCCGCATCGGTGGCATGACGTGTGACACGAATATCGCCAACTGCGGCATCCGCGGGCAACTCAGCGCCGATAAGCATCAATTCAGACGCGCTCATGTGGCGGGCAAACCAGGCTGCCAATGAAGGGCCATCCGATGGGGCCGTCGCGGGTCCTTCAACAGCATCGAGCACAATTTTAGACGGCGCCCATACGGCGATTTGTCCGTTTTTCATTGACCAATCGAGCTCGGTCAACGTTCCAACCACCACGCATCGCGCGTCACGGGCAGCCAGCACCCAAGCGTTTTGTTCAATTGCCAGCAAGTCGATCCGGCGTTGCGGCGCGCCAAGTGATACGGCCGGCGCGGCAGTCTCGCCCATGCCAACACACAAGATCAAAGGCAATTCACGCTTTGCAAGTGTATCAATCCAGCCGCTTAGATGCGTCGAATGAAGTGCCTCGTTTGACAGATAAACAACACAAGGGTGAACCGTTTCCGGCGCGTCCTCAACAACACTCAGCGACCGCGAGCGTACAATCTCAACCCCAAGTGCAAACGGCCCACGGTCCAGCTTTTGAATGCGTACAAAAGCGCGCATGGCCTGTGGCTCAATCAAAATACGGTCCGCAATCCGCTCTGCCAACGTTTCAAGCAGGTTCAACCGCTCGGCGGCCAGCTCAATGGCAACGGCCTCGGTAATGCGATCATAGGACAAAATCCGGTCCACATCATCGCCGATGGGCCCCTCAAGCGGCTTCACTTCCACCACGATATCAAAACGAACGCGCTGTGTTGTGCCGCGCTCAAGCTGAAAAGCGCCAATCTCAACATCCACAATATGGTCGCGCACAGAAATACGGTCGAGCGGCTGAACCGCAGTTGTCGCCTCGGAACGCTCGGACGGATGGGCAAAAGCCAGATGGATGTCGTTTGTCATGGCCGTGGGCATATCGCGGATAATTGCGTAGAACCAGACAGATTGCGACATGGGGGCAACCGTATACGGTGTTTTCTGGCCCGCGACCCAGATGCGAAGCAACCCCATGACCCAAGCCCCCCCTCCTCCGCCGTGGCAACTGTGACCGTTGTTGTCATAGGCATTCTGTGGGGGTTTTACTGGATGCCCGTCCGCTATTTACAAGACGCAGGCCTGCCCGGGGCTTGGGTTACATTTGGCATCGCCCTCGCGGCAACCTTTGTGTTGGGGATTTCAGTCCTGATTGCGCGCCCGCACGTTCCGCGTGATTGGCCCACTTATGGGGCATTGGCATTGGGCGGTGCAGCCTTCGCCATGTATTCTGTGGGCTTTGCCTATGGGCGTGTGGCAATCGTCATCCTACTTTTCTTTTTGACCCCGGTCTGGAGCACATTGATTGCACGTTTCATTCTGGGTCGTACAACCAGCGTAACCCGCCTTGCAGCAATTGTTATCGGTCTGCTTGGGCTTTTTGTGATGCTCGGCGCGGATGGTGGGGTTCCGTTACCGCGCAGCATAGGTGACTGGCTTGCGCTGGCGTCTGGCATCTGCTGGTCCCTTTCGAGTACGATCATTCATGAGCGCGAACCGATCAAGCCGCTACTTGCCGCTTTTGCATTTGCCAGTGGTGCGGCAGTGCTTTCGGGTGTTTGTATCTTGGCCCTGCCAACGCAACCGCTTGACCTTAACGCGCTAACCCCACCGACCCTTTTGATCACAACTGTTACGGGCACGCTTTGGTGGAGTGTCTCTATGGCAGGTCTAATGTGGGCAACGGCCCTGCTCGACCCTGCGCGCGTCGGCATCTTGCTGATGAGCGAAGTGCTTATCGGCGCGCTTTCTGCCGCTTTTTTGGTGGGAGAGCCATTGCTACCGTTCGAGCTGATCGGCGGCGCGTTGGTCTTAAGTGCTGCAATCCTCGAGGTCTGGCCTACAAACGCCAGACAGCCCTAGCTGCTTTAGCTTTGACGGTAAAAATGGTGAAATCCAATTGTCGCGGTGCGCGGATAGACCCCGGCCCAATTGGGCCGCACGCTTTTGGTATGATAATGGGTCGCACCAGCAGTCAGCGCTGGAAGATTGCCTTGCAACGTTAGCTTGGCGATCTTGCCAACACGGGTCCATGCCCGCGGCTCGCCGATGATTTCTTTCTTGCCGTCGCAAGTATAGGTGAACTGACACGCAAACTTACGGCCTGTCCCTTGATTAATAACGCCACACACAGTGTTGGGATATTTCGCAGACTTAACACGGTTCATAATCACCTCGGCCACTGCAAATTGGCCTTTCACGCTTTCGCCGCGCGCCTCAAAATAAAGCGCCTCTGAGAGACACTTCCAACTTTCACCCCCTGAAGCGGCAGGCAATTGCGCCAAATAACCGCGCTCGTACGCGACGCCGCGCAACCCGCTTGGCCTCCGCTTTGGTAGCAAAGATACCTGAGGGGCAGCAGTCAGCGTATCAAGCCGGTTTGACGGGACCATCTGAAAAGCCGCATTTTCAGTCTTTAGAGAACCAACAATATGCGCTGAAACCTTGACCGCTGTGCCATCGGCTGCCTCAGCATCGCGGGTCTCGACGACAACGCCAAAGCCAGCAACAAGGGCCAAAACACTGCAAACGCGCTGTGCGCGTGAGATCAAAGAAATTCGGGGCATGCGCCATCCAGAGTTGTTTCAAGGGCAGACAGCACAGCCAATACACCTATAAATAAGGCATAAATGCGCGTCTAAGGCGGGCTGTTAAGCCAATTCAGCACACAAATCTACCCCCCGTTCCTGACTAGGCGGTATGCACGGGATGCAAATCGTCGCAGTGCAGCAAAAGGTTTAGGAAAACCAATATCTTCCAAACAAAAGCGGGAAACTTAGCTTGGGCGGCCCAACGCCAATTGCGCCGCGATCAGCCGTGCAACAGGAACCCGAAACGGTGAGCAGGACACGTAATCGAATCCCTGCGCGCGGGCAAATGCCATGGCTGGCGCCGACCCACCGTGCTCGCCGCAGATGGACAATACCACGTCTTTTGCAGTCGCCCGCCCACGGTCTGCACCAATTTGCACCAACTCGCCCACACCTTCTTCGTCGAAATATTGAAACGGATCTTCTGCGAAAACTTGTTGCTGCACATAGGTCGACATAAACCGGCCCGCATCGTCACGAGACAAGCCATAGGTCATTTGTGTCAGATCGTTCGTCCCAAAGGACAAAAACGCGGAATGCTGGGCGATGTCGCCTGCGCGCAAAGCCGCGCGCGGCGTTTCAACCATCACACCCAGCTTATAGTCAAATGTCTGGCCCGAACTGACCATCACGGCCGATGCAACCGCATCAATGCGAATTTTCAACAGTTCAACTTCACGTTTGGCACTGACCAAAGGCAACATGATTTCAGGCGTCACTGCATGGCCGCGCTTATGCGCTGCCGCCGTTGCCTCAAAAATCGCTTGGGCCTGCATATCGTAAATCTCAGGCAACGTGATCCCAAGGCGCACCCCGCGCAAACCCAACATCGGGTTGAACTCTGACATCTGATCTACCCGCGCAATCACATCTGACAGCGGCAGGTTCATAGCTTCTGCCAAATCGCGCATGCCATCTCGATCCGACGGTAAAATTTCATGAAGGGGCGGATCAAACAGCCGGATACACACGGGCAAGCCCGCCATGATCTCGAACAATTGTCCGAAATCATCTCGCTGCATTGGCAACAACCGCTCAAGCGCCGCACGACGGTCCTCAGAGGTGTCGGCAAAGATCATCTCGCGCATCACGGTAAGGCGGTCACCGTCAAAAAACATGTGCTCTGTGCGGCAAAGCCCAATACCTTCCGCGGCGAAATTACGGGCGGTTTGCGCATCCGCGGGGGTATCCGCGTTGGCCCGCACGCCAATATCGCGCACCTCATCGGCCCAACCCAGCAACGTTTGAAAAGCCCCATCAAGAGAGGGCTCCACAAGAGTGACCTCACCCACCAGAACTTCGCCCGTGGTGCCATCGATCGTGATCTTATCGCCGGCCTTCAAGACAAGTCCGTCTTGGGTGGTAAGCGTTTTGTCCCGGGCGGAAATACTCAGGCCCGCAGCCCCAACAATTGAGGGCAGGCCAAGACCGCGGCCGATCACAGCCGCGTGGCTGGTCATGCCGCCCCGCTCGGTCAAAACACCAGCAGCCACGTTCATTCCACGAATGTCTTCGGGCGCAGTTTCACGGCGCACCAAGATGCATTTCTCGCCTTGCGCCGCAAGCGCCTGCGCCTCATTGGCAGAAAACGTGATTTGCCCCATTGCAGCACCCGGGGATGCAGCAAGACCCTTTGCGACCACATTGCGGTTCGTGCCAGCCGCCACTTGGCGGTGCAGCAATTCTGACAACATGTTGGGCGGAATACGCAGCAACGCATCCTCGCGCGCGATGATTCTGTCTTGTGCTAAAGCCACCGCCACATTCACCGCAGCACGAGCAGACCTTGTTACGCGGATACCATCAAGGATGAACAGCTCTCCATCTTGGATGGTAAATTCATGCTCCATTTCCTCACGCAGCTTACCGCGCGAAGTCTCCATATGCGCCAAAAGCTGCGCATATAACTCGGGATGACGCTCCTCCAGAGAGGGGCCGCGCGCGTCTCGCGTCAGGTATATCGCACGGTCCGCATCCATTGCATCGCGGCCTTGGCTTTGCCCCAAGAACCGGCCGCAAATCATCCGCTCACCGGTCGTTTGGTTGATGCCCATGATTACGCCAGAGCCGCAATTGCCCCGTCCAACGCCAAGCTTCATCTCTTGCACAACAAGTCCCAAGCCCGCATCTGCCGGCGCGCCTTTTGCTTGGCGCAGCAAATGTGCAGTTGTGCCTTCCCACGCACGCGCCATGGATCGCAGAACCTCGCCCAATTGTTGTTTGGGGTCTTGGGGGAATACTTCATCAGTTTCGGCAAAATACGCGCGCAACGCATCATCAAGCGCCTCGCGCGGGTGCTCAATGGGTTGGGTAAACTCATCAGGATCCAGGCGCGCCACGTTGACCGCATAGGATTGCACGAACCGCAAATACATCAGCGCGGCGGAGTCTGTGCCAATCTCATCAGACAGTTCCGTAAAACGCGCATCATTCATACCAATGTTCAAAACCGCAGAGGGCCCACCCCAATCACTGTCTTGGCTGGACGGACGGACACTAAAGAGCGCGTCTTTTGCGAACTCCGCCAAAATAGCGCCCAAGTCTGGGCCCGTGCCATTGGCAGTCGCGCGGACAGTTTTGAACGGTAGCGCCACAGTACGCGGCACAGGCATGTTAAGGCGGATCAGACGCTGCAAGCATTTTGCCCGCCCGCCGTGGGTGTCAGCAGCCATGGTTGCTTGCGCTGAGATGACCGTGAAGTCTTTGATTTCTGTAGCTTGCTGCATCGCCGCATCCCGTTCAGTTGGCCGCAGCATAGGGGCTTTTTGGCAAGGAACAAGTATTTGCTCCTTGCCGTTTAATCAGACAGTTCCGGCCACCCTAGCCGGACCGCGCTATCCCTCAATGCGGGTCAGGTCAGCCACCGCACCGCAGGTTGTGCGGATACGGCTTAGCAAGTTCAGGCGGTTGCGACGGATAATTTCGCTATCGGCATTGATTTTCACATCGTCAAAGAACGCATCGATTGGTGCACGCAACTGCGCTATTGCCGACATTGCAGCAGCAAAATCACCACTTTTCATTGCCGATGCAATCGCGGCATCAGCCGTGTCCAAAGCTCCGAACAAGGCTTTCTCTGTGTCGGCTTCGGCAAACTTAATGTCCGCCCCGAAGGAGTACTCCACCCCGTCTTTAGCTTCCGCTTGGCTGAGGATGTTGTTGGCGCGCTTGAACCCTTGGATCAGGTTCTCACCATCATCGGTTTTCAACGTGTCCGACAACGCGCGTGCGCGTTTGACCAACAAGTTCAAATCATCGTTGCCGTCCATCGCCGTGCACGCATCAATGATGTCATGGCGAATGCTTTGATCGCGCAAATAGACTTTTAGACGGTCGTGGAAGAAGGCCAATAGATCAGAGGCATCTGCATCTGCGTGCGCTGCTGAAATGATATCGCCAAGGGGCAAAGTCAGGTCGTTTTCAAGGATCAAACGGGTAATACCCAATGCCGCACGCCGAAGGGCAAACGGGTCTTTGGAGCCTGTCGGTTTCTCATCAATCGCCCAGAAGCACGCCAGCGTATCCAGCTTATCTGCAAGGGCAACGGCCACTGATACAGGCGCAGTTGGCACTGCGTCAGTCGGACCGAGAGGGGAGTAATGTTCTTGTGCTGCAGCTGCAATTGCCTCGGACAGGCCAGCGGCCTTGGCGTAATACCGCCCCATAAGCCCCTGCAATTCGGGGAACTCATAAACCATTTCCGAGCTTAAGTCAGCTTTGGCAGCACCCGCTGCCTGCTCTGTCTCGTTTGCATCAGAACCGGTTACATCCGCCAAACGGCGCGCCAAGGCGACGACCCGTGCAATACGGTCTGCTTGTGAGCCCAGCTTGTTGTGGAACGTCACATTGCTTAACGCATCGGTCCAGGGTGCCATGCCTGCTTTGGCAACGCGCAAGTCATTTTCCCAAAAGAATTTTGCATCAGCCAAACGGGCGGACAGCACTTTTTGGTTGCCCGCCAAGATAGTTGCGCCGTTGTCCGCTGTTGCAATGTTGGCCACGGTTACAAACCGTTCAATGCGGCCCGTTTTGGTGCTTCGCACCGAAAAAAACTTTTGGTGCTCGCGCATGGAGGTCTGCAAAACCCCTGCTGGCAATTCAAGAAAGCTCTCATCGATTGTGCCCATCAACACAACAGGATGCTCTACAAGGTTAGCAACCTCGGCCAACAGGCCCGCATCTTCGATAACTTCAAAACCACCTGCAAAGGCTTGGTTAGTGGCATCTTGCCAAATCGCGTCCGACCGCTCAGCCGCGTCCAAGACCACATGAGCGCGTGAAAGCTTGCTTGTGTAATCATCGAATGATGAGACAGCAAACGCGTCCGGCGCATGAAAGCGGTGACCCCGTGTGGTATTAGAAGACACAATCCCTTCAACCTCGAGAGGGACAACACGTGCCCCCTCTTCGTCGCTGAGAATACACAGGATTGAATGAAGCGGCCGGACCCACTTCAGATTGCCAGTCCCCCACCGCATGGATTTCGGCCACGGAAAGTTGCGCACCGCAGCTTCAAGAACTTCAGCAATGACATCTTCAGCCAAACGCCCTGGTTTATGGATTGCCGCAAAGTAGACCTCTTTCTTGCCAACAGTCCGCACTTCAAGATCATCTTTGCTGACGCCAGCACCGCGCAAAAAACCTTCGATTGCTTTGTCGGGTGCGCCAACGGCGGGACCTTTGCGTTCTTCTACAGTCGGCTTGCTTTGCGCCAGCAACTCGCCCACAGCCAAGGTCAAACGACGTGGGGTGTGAAAAGCCGCGGCCCCCGCATAGGTCAACCCTGCCTCAACCAAGCCATCTGTAATCAGCTTTTGCAGGTCCTTTGCGGCACGCGCTTGCATGCGCGCTGGAATTTCTTCGGAAAAGAGTTCAATCAAAAGATCGGGCATATCGGGTCCTTAATCGCGGGTCGCGAGGGTATCTTTTCGTTTCGGATCAAAGGGCAGCAAACTGCGGAATTCCGCGCGCGCCCAAATAAATTGGTGGAGCCAAAATCACTGAAGGGTCTCCGGCGGTGTTGGGCAACCCTCAGGCGCGCGACGGCCGTCAAAAACCACCTCGCCGCAGCCGTTGATCTGGTGCCAGACAAAGCCGCGCCCATCAGACATGATGCCCACAACACGGTCGATCCCGTATTGCACGTTTTCTTCCCCCAAATACGCCGTTGCTGTGCCATCTTCGAGGGCAGCACCAATCGCATCCGCATCAAAGCACTCAAACCAATCGGGCGCCACACGGGGCTCGGCCGCGTCATAAATTTTGTAGGTTTCCGTCAGCATCGCCTCTGACATCTGCGTGGTGAAGCATGCACGGTACCGAAGCGGTGAGCTGTCTGCATCAATCGCTTGAAAGTCTGCAAACAAAATAGGCTCGGCCACATCACTGGTCACAGGGGTCAATTCAACACCGCCGTCCGTGACCTCATCATAAAAAGCGTAAACCTGAAGATAATAGAGCGCGATGCCCGCGATGAGGGCACTCACGACAATGGCCGATATTGCGATGCGTGCACCATTCATGCCTCAGCCGCCTTGTATCCACCCGCCTCAGTTTGCACGAACGCATCTGCGCATTGCTTGGCCAACGCGCGCACTCGGCCAATATAGGCCTGCCGCTCGGTCACCGAAATGACGCCGCGCGCATCCAGCAGGTTGAAGACGTGTGACGCCTTGATGCATTGATCATAGGCGGGGTGCGCCATCACGATGCGCTTGCCCGTTTTTGGGTCCTCGTGCGGCCGTGCCAAAATCGCTTCGCACTCGGCCTCGGCATCTTTGAAATGCTGCAAGAGGGTTTCGGTGTTTGCCACATCAAAGTTCCAGCGCGCGTACTCTTCTTCGGTTTGCTTGAAGATGTCGCGGTAGCTCAGCGGGATTGGCGCGGAGGGGTCGTTGAACGGCATATCCATCACGTGATCGATGCCCAAAATATACATGGCCAAACGCTCAAGCCCGTACGTCAACTCGCCTGAAACCGGCTTACAATCATGCCCGCCAACTTGCTGGAAATACGTAAACTGCGAGACTTCCATACCGTCGCACCACACTTCCCAGCCAAGACCCCAAGCGCCCAGCGTGGGGCTTTCCCAGTCGTCCTCGACAAAGCGAATATCGTGCAGGCTCATGTCGATGCCGATTGCCTTCAACGAGCCGAGGTAGAGGTCCTGCAGATCAGAAGGCGATGGTTTGATCATCACTTGATACTGGTAGTAGTGTTGCAAACGGTTCGGGTTTTCACCGTAGCGCCCATCTGTTGGCCGGCGCGAAGGCTGCACATAAGCCGCTGCCCACGGTGTGTCTCCAAGAGCGCGCAGCGTTGTGGCAGGGTGGAACGTGCCCGCGCCTACTTCCATGTCATAGGGTTGCAATATCGCGCAGCCCCTTGAGGCCCAGTAATTTTGCAGCCGCAGGATGATTTCTTGGAACGAACGCGGGGTATCAAGCGCTGGTGTGGTCATGGCGAACCGCCTATCAAAACAGAGTTGCCTGACCCATAAAGCGTGCCCCAACAAGGGTCAACCGGCGCCCGCAAACTCGGTCCTACGCACACCTTGCTATCTGGATAGATTGCGGGCAATCTTGCTCGGGTAGGTAGCCGGACCGTTGGTCCAATTTTTCAAGAGTGAGACCCTATGCGCCCTATTACTGCCGCCTGTTTTTTCGCATGCTCAGCCGCCTTGACTGCCCCCCTGCCCGCGTTGGCACAGCAGACCATTTCAGGGCAAACCGCACCGGATGCACAAGTCACGCCACAGGAAAGCAGCTGGATCCAGATTGAGGCGCAATCAACCCTTTTGGGTGCGCAAGACCGGATACGCGACTACGGACAGACCTTCGCAAATGTGGCGGGCTTCGACCTTGGGTCGGGCTGGTACGGTATTTTGTTGGGACCATACACCGCTGAGGACGCCCGCGCCGCCCTGCGCCAATTGCGCCGCGACGGGTTGGTGCCCCGCGACAGCTTTGTGCAATTTTCGTCTCGCCTTCAGCAGCAGTTTTTCCGGATCGGCGCACAATTTGCCGAGACTGCGTCCGCGGCTCCGGCCGCTACTCCGGAGGTAAGTGAGCCGACGCCAACACAGGCGCCAACAGCAACGTCGACACTTGAAACAGCTGAGCTTACCCCAATTCCACAGGTATACATGCCCGATGAAACGCGCGCCGAGGCGCAAAGGTCGGAACGACTTTTATCACGGGACGACAAAAAAGAACTGCAACGCGCGTTAGCCTGGGCAGGTGTTTACGCAGCGGCCATTGACGGATCTTACGGGCGCGGCACACGCGGTGCGATGCGCGCATGGCAAGCACAGCAAGGATTTGACGAGACTAGCATTTTGACTACCGGCGAGCGGGCCATTTTGCTTGAGCAATTCAATGCGGTTTTTAATGGGCTTGGTCTTGAGGTGGTGCGCGAAGCAAAAGCGGGCATCGAAATGCTAGTGCCTACAAGTATTGTGAGTTTTGATGCCTACGCGCCTCCTTTTGCCCGCTTCACAGCGTCGGGCGACATAGAGCAAGCCCAGCTTTTGATGATCTCGCAGGACGGGGCCGAACCTGAATTGCGCGGGCTTTACGACATCATGCAGACCCTCGAAATTGTTCCCTCTGAAGGCGCGCGGCAAATTCGTGACGACACTTTTGAGATGGAAGGCATTGGGGATGATTTCATCAGCTACACTTTTGCTGAAACGAAACGCGCCAAGATCAAAGGCTTCACCCTAATCTGGCCCGCCGGTGATGAGCCGCGCCGCGCGCGCGTTGTTCAGCGCCTCAAGGACAGCTTCACACCGATCGAAGGGGTGTTGGACCCCACTTTGGGTGATCCCGCCGAACAAGCGATTGATCTGGTCGCGGGTCTTGAAATACGCCAACCGCTGCGGGCAGGATCAGGCTTTTTCATCGATGATCAAGGTACCGTGCTGACCCACGCCTCAAACGTCGCGGGATGCGGGCGTATTTCATTAAATGATCGCTATACCGCAACATTGGCGAACCCAAGCGCCGCAAGCACCGGTGAGCTTGCCGTGCTCACACCCATTGAGCCGCTTGCGCCTGCATCCTATGCGCAGCTTACGGGCGAACCCATTCGGCTTGGGCAAAGCGTTGCGGTTGCGGGATACCCCTATGGCGGTGTGTTGCGCGCGGCGACACTGACCTTTGGAACACTGCAAGACCTGCGTGGATTGCAAGGTGAGATCGACCTAAGCCGCCTGTCCATACTGGCCGCAGGGGGGAATATCGGCGGGCCCGTTGTAGCAAACAACAACGCGGTGATCGGCATGCTGGCCCCCTCCCAAAGCCCAAGTGCGCAAGCCCTACCTGCGGATGTGCAGTTTGCCATTAACAGCAGCACTTTGCTTGATCTCGCAAAAGCGGCTGATGTCGCAATTGAGCCCCCAAACAGCACAACGGGGCGCCTCTCACCGGAGGAGCTGACGCTACAGGCCCGCGAATTTACCGTTTTGGTGCAGTGTTGGGAGTAATCATTTGCGCCAAAAACGCAGGGTCAGCATGGCGTAGACCGCCATCAACTCAAGGCGTCCGATGACCATCGCCGCAATCATGATCCATTTCGCGGCCACGTTGATATCAGCGTAATTGCCCGCAGGTCCAATTTCGTCACCCAAGCCAGGGCCAATATTGGCCAAAGTTGCAACGGCACCCGAAACCGATGTGGTGAAATCTAAGCCAGTCAGGCCAAGCAACACAGCCACTACTCCCAAAGTTATGACAAACACCATGAAAAACGCCATGACTGAATTGACCACGTCTTCCTCAATCGCGCGGCCTTCGTAGCGGGGCGTGAAAATACCGTGAGGCGAGTGGATTGCGTTGACTTGCGCACGTATCGAGGCAAACAGCAGCTGGAACCGGAACACTTTGATTGAACATGAGGTCGAGCCAGCACAGCCCCCAACAAGTCCAATGAAAAAGATTACCGCAATGGGAAAACTGCCCCACTGCATGTAATCTGCGCTGGAATAACCGGTGCCCGTCATAATGGACGTGACGTTGAAAAGCGCCTTGCGCAACGCCTCTTCGGAAAAGCCCCCCTGTGACCAGAGCCACATCGTTACGGCCGCCACCCCCACGGCCAAAATGATCAAAAAGCCGCGGATTTGCGCATCCCGCAACAGCGCAAGATTATCACCTGAGATAAGCTGTACATAGCGCACGAACGGCAAGGCTGCAGCGATCATGAACACGACGGCTACATACTCGGCAGCGGCGGGAAGTGCGCTGAACGAGGCGTCATAATTAGAGTGCCCGCCTGTAGAAACCGTTGTCATAGCATGCATAAACGCATCCATCCCCGACAGCCCACATGCCAAATAAGCAATAATGGCAGCGGCTGTAATGAAGATGTAGATCACGGAAATTTTGCTCGAAATTTCTGTGGCGCGGGGTAAGATTTTGCCAAAAGTATCAAAAGACTCTGAGCGGAAAATCTGCATGCCCCCAACGCGCAACTCGGGCAGAAAGACCATTGCCACAACAATAATCCCGATGCCCCCAAGCCACTGCAAGGCACCGCGCCAAATATTGATCCCCACAGGCAGATCGCCCAAGCCAGAAAAGACAGTGGCGCCCGTGGTTGTCAGCGCAGACATGGCCTCAAAAAACGCATCCGTAGGACTTGCTTGGGTTGCACCAAAATAAAACGGTAGCGCCCCAAACAGTGGCAACGCCAGCCAAACAAAAGTGGTCAAAATGAATGTCTGCTGGATGGTGAGGCCGCGATGATCCGCATTAGCGCAGCTTTGTGCCATAAGCCCACCAGTGAAGACAGTGATGATCGCGCTTTCCAAGAAGGCCATCCAATTGCGGTTACCAGCGTACAAATCCACTGCCATGGGAAGCAGCATCGCGCACCCCAAAGCGGCCACCAAAAGGCCAATTACATAACCGATAGGACGCAGATCCAACATGGTCAGAAGGGTTGGACCCTGCGCCATGGGGTGTCAAGGCAGCATGCATGGCAAGGGTCGCAAGCGCACACCACAGCTTTGTTCTAGCCTACGTGAAACAGCGTGGCGAAGAGCTTGGGATCGATGCTGTCTGACGCAAAGGTATCGCCTTCAAAAAGAACACTGACCGCATCGTGGCTGTGCAAGCTTTCTTGGTGGCTGGCAATCACACGGAAGTCGCCAACGCGCGGGTCAGCTTGCAACTGCTCACAAAAAAGCCGCGCGGCGTCTTCAACAAAAATGGGGTTGGCCGCGTTCAGTTCAGCAAAAGCTTGTTCGTCTTCACGCTTGACCATGACTTGCGTCTCAGTAGGCACGGCGCCGCGGGCCATTTCGACCAAATCCTCAAACCACAACACCTGCGCATCATTTTCAAGCACCACCGAAATACGCGCAACCGAACGTTGGCTATGCGGCGTTGCCAATTGTCCACGGGTTTGGCGGGCATGCTCTGACAATTCAAGCGAACAAGGGCACGTTGAGGAATAGACGTAATCCAGATGTACGATCTTTTTGCGCACGCCTGCTTGTTCGACCAACTCAAGCGATATGTCGTAATACTGATAGCCAGACAGCCCCGACCGTAAAGAGGCAACTTTCATAGGGAACGAAAATCGCATCTGGATACGCGCCTCGAAGCTTTCCAAATCGGTTTTATACGCATCAAGAGTTCGGTCGATCACATCAAAGCTAAAGGTCTCATCAGCGGATTTATAGAACGTGCGCATAATGCGCGACATGTTGATGCCCTTTTTCTCAGCATCAAGGCTGACGGTGCCCGTAACAGATGTCTCAAGGGTCAGATCACCGTTATCACGGGTCCGAAAGCGAATTGGCAGGCGGAAGTTACTAATGCCCACATGCTGAATTTGACGTTTGGCACCGCGAATAAGGGATGTGGGGCCGTTCTGGAGATCAGGCAGCGATGCTTTATACGCCGCGTCCACCTCAAACTCGGCCGGATACTGACGCGACAAGTCTGGATAATTGGCGGGGGCATCAACAGTCAAACGCGCGACAGCTGGGTCAAGATCGCTGCGTTCAACATCCGTAGCGCCACCGGCCCAACGCCGCAAAACAGCAAGGGCCGCTTCGGCTTCTTCTCTGGTAGGCTCACGGTCCATATCGGGCGTGTGAAAGTTCATCTAAAGTCCCTCCCCCTTGTTAGTTATCGGGCAACGCGAACCACTCAGACATAAGGGGCGTAGCACATATTACCAAACAATTACGTGACAAAAACGGTTTTAGATCAGTTAAATGCGGAGTCTGACATTTAAATTTGCGCCAACGCCTGTTCAAGATCAGCGATCAAATCGGCAGTATGCTCAAGCCCGACCGAGATGCGAACAAGCCCCTCAGTGATGCCCAATGCGTCTTTTTGCTCTTGGGGCAAACGCTGATGCGTCGTGAAAGCAGGTGGGGTGACGATTGATTTAGCATCGCCCAAGTTGTTTGAAATGTTAAATACTTCAAGCGCGTTCAGCATCGCATAGCTGGCGTCTTTGCCGCCCCGCACATCAATGGCTAAAACGGTCCCGCCCGCGCCAAGCTGTTTCATGCAAATATCGTGCTGCGGATGACTGGGCAAACCGGGGTAGATAACCCGCTCCAGACGCGCATCGCCTTCCAGAACCTTAGCAATTTCCAAAGCACTTTGCGTTTGTGCGCGCACACGCAGATCCATCGTCTCAAGCCCTTTAAGCAAGGTCCACGCATTGAACGGCGACATCGCACCGCCTGTGTGCTTTAGATACGGCTCAAGTGTTTTGCGAATGTATTCGCGACTGCCCAGAACGACCCCCCCCAGAACACGGCCCTGACCGTCAATGTGTTTGGTCGCGGAATAGACCACCACGTCAGCCCCTTGGGCCACAGCATCAGAGAAGACAGGCGTTGAGAACACATTATCAACCACAACATAGGCGCCAACCGCATGGGCCAGTTTGGACACCGCAGCAATGTCGATCACTTCCAGCGCAGGGTTCGAGACGGTCTCAAAGAAGGCCATTTTGGTATCCGGCCGCAGGGCCTCTCTCCATGCGTTCAGGTCAGTGCCGTCAATCAGCGTCACCTCAACACCAAAGCGCGGCAAAATATCGTCGAGGATATAAAGACACGAACCAAACAACGCACGCGCGGCCACGATGTGATCGCCTGCTTTCAGACCCGCCATCACGGCGCCATTCACCGCAGCCATACCGCTGGCGGTGGCAAAGGCATCTTCTGCGCCCTCAATCGCCGCAATGCGTTCTTCGAACATCCGCACCGTTGGGTTGCCATAGCGGGCATAGATAAACTCGTCCTCACCAAGCGAGACAAAGCGCGCCTCGGCGGCTTCGGCTGTGGGGTAGACAAACCCTTGGGTCAAAAACATCGCCTCTGAAAGCTCACCGTATTGGCTGCGGCGGGTGCCTGCGTGAACGGCGGCAGTGCGAGGATGTTTCTTTGTCATGTCATTTTCCTTCGGCGGGCCGTGGCCCAAATAAAAAACCCCACCGGTCAAGGGCGGGGTTGCAACGCTGGCACCTGACCCTCTTTAGCGGCATATTTAACGTGGCCCGCAATCCGGTAACAAATCGCCACGAGGCTGTTCTATGCCAAGCCCGCTTGAGCCGTCAAGCATGGCCCTTGCACAATACATCAAATCCGCCATTGTCTTGCCAAATTGTGATGACAGGAGCTTGCCCATTATTGATCTGTACTACTGGCCCACCCCCAACGGATGGAAAGTCAGCATTGCACTTGCAGAGATGGGCTTGCCGTTCAAACTGCATGAAATCAACATCGGCAAAGGTGATCAGTTCGAGCCCGCCTTTTTGCAAATTGCCCCCAACAACCGCATGCCCGCAATCACCGATCCTGATGGGCCAGACGGTGCGCCGATCTCTATTTTTGAAAGCGGCGCGATTTTGCAATATCTGGCGCGCAAGACTGGCAAGTTCGGCGGCCCGACTGAGCGTGACCGCATCGCAGTAGATCAATGGCTAATGTGGCAAATGGGCGGCTTAGGCCCCATGGCCGGACAGGCGCATCACTTCCTAAAATACGCACCGGCGATGGATCCGCCCCAAGATATTCCTTACGCCAAAGACCGCTACCGCGCAGAAACCGGTCGCCTTTACGGGGTGCTAGATAGGCAGTTGGCAAAACACGAATTTGTGGCAGGGGATTTTTATTCAATCGCCGATATGTCGATTTGGGGGTGGGCGTCTTTGTGGGAAGGCCAGCAACAGACGCTTGATGATAAGCCGAACTTACGCCGCTGGCTTGAGACCGTCAGCGCACGGCCTGCTGTTATTGTGGGGCGCGCGCTGCTTGCTGAAAAGCGTGGCGATCATTCCAGCAAGGAAGCACAAAAAGCGCTGTTCAAAACGAAGTAGGCCGCTGCGGTAACAAAATATGAGCGCGCCACTCAGTCTGTTTGATCTGGCTCGTGCATATACTTTTGCAGTGAGATAATCTGCGCCCAAAGAAACGCAAACAGAGCAATCGGAAACCCAAATGTCTCGATCTTGACCCAAGCATCCGTGGACATGGTCCGCCAAACAGCTTCATTCGCAACTGCCAAAAGCACAAAGGCCGCTGTCAGCCGCTTAGTCAAAATCATCCAGCCCTCTTGGCGCATCGGCATCGCATCGCCCAGTACATAAGCCAGCAGGCTGCGCCCACGCAAAAGCCCACCGCCCAGAAGCACTGCAAAGACACCGTAAACAATGGTCGTTTTCATCTTGAAGAAGGTCTCGTTGTTGAACCACGCAGTCAGGCCGCCGAAGAAAATGACCATGAAAGCGGTGAAAACCTGCATCTTGCTCAACTCACCTGTCAGCACCCAAAGCGCACCCATCGCTGCCAGCAGGATTGGAATGAAAATCACTGCGGAGACGATAAATCCCGAGTATTCAGTGCCCGCAAACATAAAGCTGTCGTCTTTGATGCGAAGATAGATCAGGAAAAACGCGATTGTCGGCCCTAACTCAAGCACCTGTTTCACGATTGGATTGATTGGTTTTCCGGCCATTTCTTAGCCTCCCATTTCAACAATAACTGCACCAAGCGCAATGAGCGCCATCAAGCTTATCCGTCTCGGACCGACTGTTTCTTTCAAAAATATCCAGCCGATGAAAGCCGCAAAAACCGCTGAGGTTTCGCGCAGCACAGCCGCCTCGCCTACTTTATCAAGGCGCGTGGCCAACATCACCGCACCAAAAGAGCCGTAGGCAATAAACGCCCCGATCACCGAGCGCCCCGTCAAACCGCGCATATCAGGCCACTCCCCTTTACGGTAGCGCCACAGCATCAAGAGCGGAAAATCGATTGATGTGAGCAAGAAAAACCATGCGATAAACGTAAACGGATCAGGCAATGCACGGATCGCGTAAGCATCATAAGTTGTATAGATCGCTACAAAAAGCCCCGTGCAGACTGCAAACCACAAAGCAGGGATGAGCGTATCGCGGCCACTATCAAGCCGGCAAAAATTATACGCAGCCAGACCAAAGATACCCGCCATAAGTGTGAAGACACCCAACCACTGAACGATCGTGAAGACCTCACCAAAGATCAAATAAGCGCCGATTACCGTAAAAAGCGGCCCCGTGCCGCGCATCACAGGGTAGACAACCGTGTAGGCGCCGCGTGTGTAGGCCATGGCGATTAGCACTTTGTAAATTAGGTGGATCACCACTGCACCGGCCATCAACCACCACGCACCACCTTCGGGCCACGGCACCAAAAACAGCGCGACCGGCAGCGAAATAACAACCAAACAGGCATCAATCGAAGCACGCGACAGCCACGGATCAAATCGTCCTTTTTGCAGCGCTCCAAAGACCGCGTGCAAGAACGCCGCAGACAGCGCAAGAACAAGCGCAAGTTGATGCCCCGCTTCTGTTCCCTCCAGCGAGACCAACCATTCACTCATATTTATTTTTCGCTTCTAAACATCCACGCCGGTCAAAGCCGCCGCAAATTCTTCGGGGTCAAACGGGGATAAATCATCAATCTGTTCACCAACACCAATCGCATGAATGGGCAAGCCAAACTTATCTGCAAGCGCAACCAAAACACCACCCTTTGCAGTGCCGTCCAGTTTGGTCATCACAAGCCCGGATACATCAGCCAGTTTTTGGAAAATCTCTACTTGGTTCACCGCATTTTGCCCCGTGGTCGCATCAAGCACCAACACCGTGTTATGCGGTGCATCAGGGTCTTTCTTACGAATGACACGCACGATCTTTGACAACTCTTCCATCAAATCAGCGCGGTTTTGCAAGCGACCAGCGGTATCTATCATTAACAAATCAGCACCATCTGCCTCAGCCTTGGTCATCGCGTCAAACGCAAGCGAAGCCGGATCAGACCCTTCGGGTGCGGTCAAAACCGGCACATTAGCCCGTTCACCCCAGACCTGCAATTGCTCAACGGCGGCGGCGCGAAACGTATCACCGGCGGCGACGACCACTTTTTTACCTGCGTTTTTAAACTGAAGCGCCAGCTTGCCGATCGTCGTGGTTTTGCCAGACCCGTTTACGCCGACGACCAGAACCACTTGGGGCTTTTTGGCATAAAGTGGCATAGGTTTGGCGACAGGTTCCATGATCCGCGCCACTTCAGCGGCAAGCAAGAACTTGATCTCTGCTGTCGAAAGGCGCTTACCAATGCGGCCCTCAGCCATGTTTGCGGTGACGCGCAGAGCCGTATCAACCCCCATATCTGAGGCGATCAACAACTCCTCAAGCTGTTCAAGCATATCGTCGTCGAGCACACGCTTGCGTGCGGCAGTTTGCTTAGCGCTGCGGCCAAACACACGGCCCAAAAAGCTTAGTTTTTCTTGTGGGGGAGTAGGTATGTCGGCCTTAGGCGCCACAACAGGCTCAGGCTCAGGCTCAGGCTCAGGCTCAGGCTCAGGCTCAGGCTCAGGCTCAGGCTCAGGCTCAGGCTCAGAAGTTTCGATTTTGGCAGCTACGTCAACAGGTTCGTTAACCAACTCCACCTCATCCGGCCCGGCCTCATCTGGCACAACTTCATCCGGCGCAGATTGCTCCGGCACCGCTTTTTCTGGTTCACTAACCGGCTCAGATTCAGGCGAGCCGCGGACTTGAACTTCGACCTCTGCAGCAACGGCTACTTCGGACTGCGGTTCTTCTTCAACCGTGCCACCATCCTCGACAATCGCGTCCAACCCCTCCTCAAGTTTAGAGGAAGACTTAAAAAGCTTGGATTTCAGCTTATTGAAAAAAGACAAATCAGCTCTCCGAAACGGGTTCACTTAGTGATCTAACCCTTTGGCAGCGCTTTTGAAAGATGCCCGTTGCACCGCAAGGGCCAGACGCGCGTTAATTTTGCGCACTGGCCCTACATAAGTACTCAGATTTCGTCTTTGAAGTGTTCCATGACCAATTTGATCGGGTTTGGCGCCGCTTGTCCCAGACCGCAAATTGAGGCATCGACCATTGCGGCGCTCAACTCGGTCAGAAGGCCCTGATCCCACGTATCCGCCTGCATCAGCTTTACAGCTTTTTCGCAGCCCACGCGGCACGGTGTGCATTGACCACAGGACTCATCTTCGAAAAAACGCAGCATATTCAGCGCCGCATCACGAGCACTATCCTGATCTGACAACACCACTACAGCAGCAGAGCCAATGAAGGTGCCAAGCGGCTGCAACGTGTCAAAATCAAGCGGCACATCGTGAATTGAAGCAGGCAACAACCCAGAAGACGGCCCGCCCGGTTGATAGGCTTTGAAAACGTGCCCGCCGGCCATGCCGCCAGCTGCTTCAATGATATCCGTGATGGTAGAGCCAGCGGGCAGCAAGTAAACGCCCGCGTTCTTCACACGTCCCGACACAGAATAGCTGCGCAACCCTTTGCGGCCATTCTTTTCAACGCTGCTCAAAATTTCGGGGCCTTCACGACAGATGCGCGCGACCCAGTGCAGGGTTTCGACGTTATGGACTAGCGTAGGCTGGCCAAAAATACCAACCTGAGCCACAAAAGGAGGCCGGTGGCGTGGCATGCCGCGCTTGCCTTCGATGCTTTCAATCATCGCGGATTCCTCACCGCAGATATACGCACCCGCGCCGCGGCGCAGGTCAATGTAGCCGGCCTCAACAATACCCGCATCCTCAAGTGCCATAATTTCACGGCGTAATATTTCGAGCACTGCAGGATACTCGTCACGCATGTAAATAAACGCCTTCTCGGCCTCAACAGCCCAAGCTGCGATCAACATACCCTCAAGGAAAAGATGCGGTGTACGCTCAAGATAATAGCGGTCTTTGAATGTACCGGGTTCGCCCTCATCACCATTTACAGCCAAGTAACGCGGCCCTGCGTTTGCGCGCACAAAACCCCATTTTTTACCCGACGGGAAACCAGCACCACCCAAGCCGCGCAAACCCGAAGACAGCACTTTTTCTTGTACCACTTCCCAATCGCCACTTTGGCGCAGTGATGTCAGGCTGTCGTAACCACCGGCGGCACGATAGGCATCCAACGTCTCATAATCAGGCACATGGGCGTGTGTGTCACCCGCCGCGATTGCCGCTTCGACTTTGGCTAAATCAGCGTGGTCAATGTGGTTGTGACCCAGCTCAAGCACCGGTGCCGTATCACACCGTCCCATGCATGGCGCGCGCACCACGCGAACTTCATCGGCATTCAGTCCCTTCTCCAACGCATCTTGCAGCGCTTGGGCGCCTGCCAGCTCGCACGAAAGGCTGTCACACACCCGGATGGTCAGCGCAGGTGGCGGGTTCTCGCCTTCTTTGACAACATCAAAGTGGGCGTAAAACGTCGCCACCTCATAAACTTCGGCCATGGACAAACGCATTTCCTCGGCCAAGGCACGTAGGTGCGCCGCGGACAAGCAACCGAATTTATCTTGGATCAAATGCAAATGCTCGATCAACAGATCACGGTAGCGGCATTTCCCGTCAAGCAAGCTTTGCACTTCGACCCATGCAGCATCATCAAGCTGACGGCCTTTGGTGTGGCGGCGGCCCTTGCCTTTGCCCGATTTCCAAACGCCTTTGCCCGCGTCCATGTCCTTGCTGTCCAATGCCATTTTGCGCATCCCCCGAAAAATCTATTTTCTTGTAGCCCCGTTCACAAACTTCGGTCAGGGGCAAAAGCGACATTTAGCAGGGCCAAGCGGACGCGGAGCGTGTCAAAGCAACGGCCGACACCGCCAGCGCACCAACCACGGCAATATGCACACCTAAAGCAGTGTGCCTTGTTCAGGCGGGATCTCATCCTTTTTGCTGCGTTTTTTGGGCGCAGTAGTTCGCTTTTTTACAGCCGCTTCAACATCCCGCAATTCCGTGGCGGACCCCAGTGAAACACGGCCATCTTTGAACTGGATTTCCAAGGCATCAGAAGCGCGCGCATCATCCACTTGCGTAATAACCGCACCTGCGCTGCGCACCACAGCAAAGCCGCGTTCTAACGTGGCCTCGTACCCCAATGTTTTGCGCAGCCTTTCAAGCCCATCAAGCGTCGCACGCGCAGTTGTGATGCGTTGCGTGGCCCCACCGCTCATCTTGATGCCAAGCATCCCAGTGCGTTCGCGCTGGCGCGTGATTTCACTTGCAACCGACGCAGGGCGCAAACGCACACTAACGCCTGCCAATGCTTCGCGGCGGCGTTCCGTTTTGCGCTTCAATGCAGGCACCAACTGCCGTGCGCGATCATCTGTGCGCCGGCGTGCTTCGGCGATCCGCGCGCTCAGCACTGTGGGGCGCACGCCACCAGCAACATCAGCCAGGGCAACCCGTTTGGTACTGACAAACCGGTTCAGGGCGCCATCCAATCTGTCAGAGGCCGCATCCAAACGTTGGCGCTGGTCTTCGGTCAACCGCTCGGGCCGCGGCAGGCCACGGGCTAGATCACGCAGGCGGTCCGCACGACGCGTCATCCCGTTTGCAAGGCCGCGTGACAAACGCCCGCCGCATTCGTTTACAAAGGCCAGCATATCAAGGCGTACAGGGACCGCCATTTCCGCCGCCGCCGTTGGCGTGGGCGCGCGCCTATCCGAGACATAATCGATCAATGTCGTGTCGGTTTCGTGGCCCACCGCGGAGATGAGAGGAATATCACTGGCCGCAGCCGCGCGCGCCACATTTTCCTCATTAAATCCCCACAGGTCCTCAATGCTGCCACCACCACGTGCGACAATCAAAACGTCAGGCCGCGGAAGTGCGCCACCGGGCGTCATGGCGTTGAACCCCTCGATCGCACGGGTCACTTCAGCGGCACAATTCGCACCCTGAACGGCCACAGGCCAGACCAGCACTTTGCGTGGAAAACGATCACGCAACCTGTGCAAAATGTCACGGATGACAGCACCAGTTGGCGAGGTCACAACCCCGATAACATCTGGCAAAAATGGAATATCGCTTTTGCGCGCGAGATCAAAAAGCCCCTCAGCGGTCAGCTTGGTCTTGCGCTTTTCAAGCATGGCCATCAACGCACCAACACCGGCCACGCTGACGTCTTGGACGTTCATCTGATACTTTGACTGGTTCGGAAATGTCGTCAGCCGGCCAGTGGCCACAATTTCCATGCCCTCTTCGGGGATCACGTTCAGGTGCGCGACTTGGGCTTTCCAAGTGGTACAGCCAAGCACGGCGCGGTCATCTTTGATGTCAAAATAAAGATGCCCTGAGCGCGCATGCATCACACGGCCCACCTCGCCTTTGACGCGAACATGCCCAAACGCCCCCTCAACCGTCTTTTTGACCGCGCCCGAAATTTCGGAAACGCTAAATTCTGGTGCGTTTTCGCCGCTACGGGCGTCGTCGATCAAATCCATCACAGGCCGTTCCTTGTGCATCACTTCACACCAGCTTAGAACGCACGCAAACCAAGGCCAAGGGGAACTGCGCGATGAACATTCTTATTCTGGGTAGCGGCGGACGTGAGCATGCATTGGCGTGGGCTGTAAAGCAAAACCCCAAATGCGACCGCTTGATTGTGGCCCCCGGCAACGCCGGCATCGCACAGATGGCCGAATGCGCCAACTTTGATATCAACGACGGCCCTTCGGTTGTGCAATTCGCCACAGATCACAGTGTTGATTTTGTCATCATCGGCCCCGAAGCGCCTCTTGCGGCGGGTGTGGGTGACAGCTTGCGCGCGGCGGGCATCTTGACCTTTGGCCCCTCTCAAGAAGCGGCAAAACTCGAAGCGTCCAAAACCTTTACCAAAGAGCTATGCGATGCATGTGACGCACCCACCGCGGCCTATGCACGTTTTGACAGCGCAGCACCGGCCAAGGATTACATTCGCGAAAATAGTGCCCCTATCGTGGTCAAGGCTGATGGGCTTGCGGCAGGTAAAGGCGTGATTGTCGCAATGACCGAGGCCGAAGCCCTTGATGCGATTGATGATATGTTCAGTGGCGCATTTGGCGGTGCTGGTGCCGAGGTCGTGATTGAAGAATTCATGGAGGGCGAAGAAGGCTCTCTGTTTGTGCTTTGTGATGGTGAAAACGTGCTGAGCGTGGGCACTGCGCAAGACCATAAACGCGTAGGCGACGGGGATACTGGCCCGAACACCGGCGGCATGGGCGCCTACTCGCCAGCGCCTGTTTTGTCCGCATCTGTTGAAACGCTTGCGATGAAGACGATTATCAAACCCTGTGTCGCCGAAATGGCGAGACGCGGAACGCCTTACCAAGGGGTGCTTTATGCGGGCCTGATGATCAAAGACGGCCAGCCTCGATTGGTGGAATATAATGCGCGCTTTGGCGACCCGGAATGTCAGGTATTAATGATGCGCCTTGGGGCGCAAGCGCTGGATTTGATGCTGGCTTGTGCCGATGGCACGCTTTCGTCAGCACAGGTCAACTGGGCCAACGATCACGCAATGACCATCGTGATGGCCGCAAATGGCTATCCCGGCGACTATGCCAAAGGCACAGAAATTCGCGGTCTAGACGCCTTACCAGAAAGCAGCACGCAAATGTGTTTCCACGCTGGAACAGCACAGAAAGACGGTGCGATTGTCGCCAACGGTGGACGGGTGCTGAACATCACAGCGCGCGGCGCAACATTGGCCGAGGCCCACAAAGCGGCTTACGCAATGCTGGACAAAATCGATTGGCCTGAAGGGTTCAGCCGGAGCGATATCGGTTGGCGCGCCCTTTAAGGCGCATCATAATTAAACAGCGTTCAAGACTTTGGCGCCCAGCAAATGGGCCCAAATCACGACTAATAAGCCTGCCCGCCTGAAGCACGGTCCCAATGCGACGCGACCAATCTGCGTTTGCGGTAATGATCGTAGGGATGCCCTTACATTGGATCAACGCACCGGAAATAAAGTCCTCGCCAATGCGGTGATTGGTCAAACCCGACGCGCGCGCCAACGGGCGAAGATCACCGTTCACAAAAGACCAAACCCACAGCTCTTTGGCCAAATGCGGGCGGTCAACATAGGCAAGTTCTATTGTCCCATCGCCGTCCAAATCAGCCGCTCGAATTGAGGCAAGCCACCTGTTCGTGCGCCCTATATGAGGCGTCTCAGCCAGTTTGCCATCAGGGCCATAAACCGCAAGCGCCACACCGCGCGCGACATCTGTTTCAATCACCACAACCTCAAGTAAACCATCTCCGGTTACATCCCAAAGCCGTGGGGCAATGTCGTCAAACACATGACTGACGGGTAACGCAATACTGCGTGTCAGGCGCTTACCGCTGCTCGATAGAACGGTGATCTGCAAGCCACCGTATTGAACCGCATCCCCAAGCACCCCATGACCGTAGCGTGTTGTGGGGTCGGTAAAGCGCGCCGCTTGGATTGTCTTAGCCGCCCCACTGCCCGCTAAGCAGACAAGTGTCGCGACCAACCAAGCGGCGCGCCAAATCATTAAACTTGCTTTTCAGGCATCCGGACAATCAGCCCGTCCAGCTCGTCAGTCACTTTCAACTGACAGGTCAAGCGCGACTGACCCGGTTTCGCTTCAAACGCAAAGTCGAGCATGTCTACTTCCATCCCGTCCAAAGCAGGCAACTTATCAGCCCATGCAGGGTCCACATACACGTGGCAAGTTGAACACGCACACGCGCCACCACAATCCGCTTCGATGCCTGGAATGTTGTTGTCGCGCGCACCTTCCATAACCGTAAGACCGTTCGAAACTTCGACAACATGCTCGGTGCCGCCAAATTCAATATAGGTAATTTTCGCCATGAGGTGGCCTCCAGTTTAAATATCTTGCGTAAGATGTAGCGGCGCGCTGAGGGTTTTTCTAGAGCGAAGATCATAGGGTTTGCGATGAGGCCGCAGATTACCCTATCATGTGCCAAGATTTATCTCGAATTTGGCCGTCAGGACCCCAAATGCGTCTTTGTCACTTCAACAAATTGCCCAAAATTCTGGGCCTTGGAGTACTTGCGATTTCTGCCGCCTGCACGCCCGTTGAACAGCCTATTCGCGCAGACCAAGCTACGGCTGCGTTTGTCATCGGGCCACCCAACGCCGAAGATGGGATTTGCTATGGCCGCGATGTCAGCCCCGCTGCGGTGAAAACTGTGACCCAGCAAGTTCTGGTGCAACCCGCACAGCTCAGCAGCGATGGAACTGTGCTGTCACCGCCGATGTATCGCTCTGAAACATTGCAGCGGATTGTAACAGAGCGCAAAGAGTTATGGTTTGAAGCGCCATGTAGTGACGAACTAACCCCGACATTTGTTTCCTCGGTCCAACGCGCATTAGCGGCACGAGATATCTACCCAGGCGCAATCACAGGCAGTCTGGATCTTAGGACACGCATGGCGATCCGGCGCTATCAAAAAGCGCAGGGCCTTGATAGCGCACTTTTGTCCACCGCCGCCGCGCGGCAGTTGGGGCTCACCCCAATTAAACGCGAACTGCGTTAATCCATAAACCAATGAAAAAGGCGCGCCAGAAATTGACGCGCCTGTTGGTTTTTCACATCGTGCGATGATTAGTCGTCTAGGGACAGCGCCAAAAAGCGAGGCTGTCCGTCACGGCGGATAAGGAGCAGCAGTGACGTCCGCCCAGCATCGCGCGCATCTGCAACACGGTCTTCAAAATCACCAACAGTCTCAAGCTTTTCTTGCCCAGCCTCGGTGATCACATCGCCCGCACGTAGTCCCTTTGAAAACGCCTCAGATGCCTCATCAAGATCAATCACAGCCAGACCCGCCGAACCTTCGTTTAGTCCAAGCTCTTGACGCATATCATCGCTCAGCTCTGACAAAGTCATGCCCAGAATGTTCAAGCTGTCTGGCTCTTGCGGCGTATCATCGCCAGATGTGCTAGCCGCTTCCGCCGCCTCACGACGGCCCAAAGTAACACGCAGCGTTTCACGGCTGCCGTCGCGTAGCACAACCACGCGCACCGTCTTGTCCACGTCGGTGTTACCCACACGGCGCACAAGGCCACGGGTGTCCTCAACTTCATCGTCGTCAAAATTCAGAATAACGTCGCCTGCTTGAATACCAGCGTTCTTAGCAGGGCCGTCTGGCACATCCGTGACAAGCGCCCCTTTCTCATTTTCAAGACCTTCGATCGCCGAAACCATATCAGGCGCGATGTCTTGGATACGCACACCCAGCCAGCCACGACGGGTCTCACCGTATTCTTGCAGTTGCGCCACAACGCGGGTCACAACGTCAGATGACATCGCAAAACCGATCCCTATTGACCCACCGTTGGGCGACAAGATGGCTGTGTTCACGCCAATCACTTCGCCGTCCATGTTGAACAATGGTCCGCCGGAATTGCCACGATTGATTGCCGCATCTGTCTGGATATAGTCGTCATAGCTTCCCTGAAGGGCACGGTTACGCGCAGAAATAATGCCCGCAGAAACCGAGAACCCCTGCCCAAGCGGATTACCCATCGCAAGCACCCAATCACCCACACGCGCGATGTTGCTGTCCCCAAACGGCACATGGCGCAGTGGCGTATCTGCATCAACTTTCAGAAGGGCGATATCAGTCTTCTTGTCTGTCCCGATCAGTTCTGCGTTCAACAACTCAGTCGGCTGGCCGTCGCCGGGGAAAAATTCAATCTGGATTTCATCAGCACCCTCAATGACGTGATTGTTAGTGACAATGAAACCGTCCTCGGAAATCACAAAGCCAGACCCCAACGCGGACGATCGGCGGGGTCCGTTATTGCGAGGACGGTTGTTGAAGAACTCTTCAAAAGGCGAGCCTTCAGGCACGATCCCTTGGGGACCGGTCCGGCCCGCGATAACTGTGGACGTAGTGATGTTGACTACTGCGGGGCTAATTTTCTCTGCCAAATCCGCAAAACTTGCAGGGGCGCTGCGGGCATTTGCTGGCACCGATGCCAACACAATTGCGCAGAATGCCAACAAGGCCGTCAGGGCGACAGCAAACATTGGAAGTGACATTTTTGGTTGGGTCGCTACTTTGACAGCACTTCGGGCAGGCTGTCTGCGGCTAGGAAGGTTTTTCGCCAAATACTGCAATGTAAACTCCTCGTTCGACTGCATGTTTTGCATAGGTCAGATTGCATCAAACGCGGGGACCGTTCCCGCTGTGAACTTAGAAGTAGGGACGTTTATGCAAATGGCCAAGTCTTTGAGCCGGATATAACGGTGCTGTGACTATTGTTGCGCGGATTTACGCCGCGTAAAATCCGCCATTATCACGATAAAAACCACAACAACCCAAGGCCGCTAAGCATGGAGAAAAGTCCAATCAACCGGCGTGCTTCAAGGGGCGTGTCGCGCAGCGCATCTAAAAGTTGCTCTACTATTTTGGGAAAGAGCGCATAGACCAGCCCCTCCAAAAAAAGCAAAAGGCCCAGCCCCAAAAGAAGGAGCTGGGCCAATGTTAAGTCAACAAACACGAGGCGTTCGCCTTAGTTTGCCGATGCGCCCGTGTCGGAGCGCAAGTAGTTGAAGAACTCACTATCAGGCGACAACACGAGAGTTGAGTTACTGCCCTTGATTGCTTCTTCATAAGCGGCAAGCGAGCGGTAGAATTCAAAGAACTCTGGGTCCTTCGTGTAGGCTTCTGCAAAGATGCGGTTACGTTCCGCATCTGCTTCACCTTCAATGATCCGTGCATCACGTGTCGCTTCAGCAATGATCTCGTCGTATGTACGGTCAGCAAGCGCACGTACACGTGATGCCGCCTCGCGGCCACGAGCACGTTCATCAGTTGCTTCACGGTCACGCTCGGCGATCATACGCTGCAATGTCGCGTCAAAGTTTTGCTCAGGCAGATTTGTCTGGCGCAGGCGCACTTCAACAACCGCAAGACCCAAAGCATCCGCACGTGCGGCAGCTTGAACGCGAATGTTTTCCATCAAGGAACTCCGCTCGGGTGACAAAATAGTGTTGGATGTCACACCTTCTGAACCCAAAACCGCACGGATTTGACCGTCGAGAATGTTCTCAAGCTGTGCTTCTGCTTCACGCAGGCCGCCAAATGAAACCGCTTGGCGGAACTGGATGATGTCAGCAATCCGGTAAAGAACGAACGCATCTACCTCCAAACGACGGTCATCCGCGGGGGTGACCTCGATTGTGGGTGTTTGCAGCGACAAAATACGATCTTCGTAGCGCACGACTTCATCAAGAAGCGGTACTTTGAAGCCCAAACCTGGCTCTTCAACCACGTTCACGATCTGACCGAACCGCAGCACGAGTGCTTTGTTACGTTCGTCAACAATAAAGATCGACGAAAGGGCCGTTGCCACGACGATCACGAGAATAGGCAAGATATAAATGTTCTTACGCATTAGTTTGATCCTCCACGGCGCAGGTCATTGAGAGGCAGGTAAGGCACAACACCCTGTCCACCACTGCTGCTGGTGTCTTCAAGAATGATCTTGTCCACGTCGCCCAAAACGCGTTCCATCGTCTCAAGGTAAAGACGGGTGCGGGTCACATCGGGGGCTTGCGCGTATTCAGTCAAGATGGATGAGAAGCGTGAAGCCTCACCGATGGCGCCGTTCACTTGACGCGCGCGGTACGCTTCAGCTTCTTCTAGAACCCGCGCAGATTCACCACGTGCATCCGCAAGGCGTGCGTTTGCATAAGCGTCTGCTTGACGCTCAACGCGGTCACGCTCTTGTTCGGCGGCCTGAACATCGCGGAAAGCGTCAATAACGCTGACATTGCGGGTGTTACCGTCATTATCAGTCAGGGCGACCTGCTGGCTTGGCGGGTCCACTTTGTTGAAGTTGACGCGCACAATGTTGATACCACTGTCGCGGTCATCAAGAGTGCCTTGGATACGGGTACGTACCTCGGCTTCAATCGCGGCACGGTCACGGTTCAAGATCGGCGCAAGTTCCGACTGTGCGATAACTTCGCGCATTGCCGCTTCCGAGATTGAAACGACTGATTGACGTGGATTAGCCAAGCTGAACAAGAAATCTTGTGCGTTCTTGATGTTCCAAACGACTTGGAAATCAATATCGACGATGTTTTCGTCAGTCGTCAGCATCAGGCCGTTGTCGCCGTTTGTGCCACGACCAACGCCAATATCTTCGGTGCGGTTTGTGGTCACGTTGAACACTTCGGCTGTCACAAACGGCCACGGAGCAAAGTTCAGACCTTCGGTGCCAACACCGCGGAATTCACCCAAGAAGAGCTCAACGGACTGTTGTTCAGGACGGACCGTGTAAAACGATGCCATGCCCCACAGAACCAAACCAGCCAACGCGGCAAGGCCAAACGTACCGCGGGTCGGCATAGGCCCACCGCCTCCGGTGCCGTTTCCGCCTGAACCAGTCCCGCCGCCTTTGCCACCCATCAGGACGCGCAACTGCTCTTGGCCTTTTTTCATCAGCTCATCAATTTCCGGGATCTGCGCGCCCTCGTTTGGACGCCGTCCACCGTTTCCACGGTTTCCGTCATTTCCCTGTCCACGGTCGTCGCCGCCGCGATTTCCGCCTCCGCCACCCCAAGGGCCGCCGTTATTTCCAGCCATGTATGAAAAGCTCTCTTCGTTAAGTAATTGGTCGGTATGCCACTCTATGTGGGCGATTGTGGCGTGATTTCAAGCAACTTCCGCCGATCAGGTGCTGCGCACAGGCGTTTTCATTGTCACCAGTTCTTCCGACATGGTCGGGTGAACGGCGCAAGTTTGGTCAAACTGCTCTTTTGTGGCGCCCATTTTCACGGCAATACCTGCTAGTTGGATCAACTCACCTGCGTGAGGCGCGACAATATGACAGCCCAAAACAACCCGCGTTGCCTTCGAAACCACCAGTTTCATTAGAACTTTTCCCTGCCCTTCCGCAAACGCGGTTTGCATCGGACAGAACGAGGTCGAGTAGACCTCAATCGGCTCTTGCATGGCCGCATCCTCCTCTGACAGGCCAACTGTGCCCATCTCGGGCTGTGTAAAGATCGCCGATGGGATCAACTCGTGATCTACTGCCGTTGGGTTATCATTGAACACGGTTTCCACAAACGCCATGCCTTCGCGGATCGCGACTGGCGTTAACTCAACACGCTTTGTGACGTCACCTACCGCATAAATATTTTCAACACTGGTGCGTGAAAACTTATCAACTGCAATCTGACCGCTTGAGCCCATGGCAACCCCTGCCGCATCAAGATCCAAGTTATCCGTCAAGGGCCGGCGGCCCGTTGCAAACATCACCACATCAAACGTCGCATCAATACCGTGGGTGCCTTTGACGAAAATTCCCGCATCTGTTTTCTCAAGCGATGCAGCATTTGCACCAGTGACCAAATCAACGCCTTTCTCGCACATTCCTTCCGCCACCAAGTTGCGCGCTTCTTCATCAAAGCCGCGCAGGATTTGCTCGCCGCGATACCACTGGCTGACCTTCACACCCAGACCGTTCATAATGCCCGCAAATTCAGACGCGATATAACCGCCGCCGATGATCAGCATCGTCTTGGGCAATGCCTCAACATGGAAAATATCGTCGCTGACAATGCCTAATTCGGCGCCAGCAATATCAGGCCGCGTTGGCGTACCGCCGGTTGCGATCAAAATAGTCTTTGCCGTGACACGTTCACCATCATTCAACTCAACTGTGTGCGGATCCACCAGCTTTGCAAAAGCGTCAAAAATTTTAACATCAGAATTGTCCAGCAAGCGGCGGTAAATGCCCTCAAGGCGATCTAGCTCGGCAACTAATTTGCCATGAAACGTGCCCCAGTTGAAATTACCAGCGGTCACATCCCAACCATAATTGCGCGCGGCTTCAAACGTTTCGGGGTACTCTGATGCAAAGACCATCAGCTTTTTGGGCACGCACCCGCGGATCACACATGTACCGCCCAACCGAGACCCTTCGGCCAGCGCCACTTTGGCACCTGTTGCCGCCGCAACCCGCGCTGCACGCACGCCGCCAGAACCGCCACCAATGACAAACAAGTCAAAATCATATGCCATTCGACGGCCCTTTTCTTTTTGTTCAGTAACACGAAAGCAGTGTCACCACCTGCGCGTTTTCATTTCATGTTTTGCACACGGCCGCTTGGCAAGCGCAAGCCGCGCGCCCCATCGATCACAGAGTTGAGAGCGCGCGATGCACCCCTTCATTTCCGAATAGGTCTAACAATCAGCCTAAATCGGCAAACAGGTTTTCATGCTCCATCAGATCGACGCTGTCATGTTCAACGGTGCCGTTGGAAATGTCTGTCACCTCAACGCGGCCATCACCGTGCCCCACGACAACGACATCACAAATATCGATAAACAGCCCGTTTTCCACAACGCCCGGAATTTGGTTCATCACAAGGCTCAACTGGCGGGGATTGTCGATGCGCTCAAGATGCAGATCAAGAATGTGGTTGCCCTCATCCGTCACGAACGGCGCGTCACCATTCATCCGTAGCGCAGCGCTCCTGCCCAAAACGTCCATGCCAACCAGCGTCTCTTCCACAAGGGTTTTTGTGGTTTGCCAGCCGAACGGGATCACCTCGAGGGGGAGTGGGAACGCGCCAAGGGTGTCTACTTTCTTGGCGGCATCCGCAATCACGATCATGCGGTCGCTGGCCGTGGCCACAACTTTTTCCTGCAAATGCGCGCCGCCACCACCTTTGATCAGGCTTAGGTCCGCATCATATTCATCCGCACCGTCAATGGTCAGGTCCAACCACTTGGCCTCATCAAGAGTGACGACTTCAATGCCCAGACTTTGGGCAAGTGCTGCGGTTCTGCTTGATGTGGGCACGCCCTTAATTTTGAGACCGTCGTTTTTTACGCGCTCTCCAAGGCAACGCACCATCCACGCCGCAGTTGATCCGGTCCCCAGACCGACACGCATTCCGGTTTCAACGAAATCACTCGCACGCTTGGCCGAGACAAATTTGGCCTTCTCGATGGGTGACAATTCAGCGGGCATGGCAGTGCTCCTTATCTTTGCTGTTGCGCCGTCTATAAATCGCATCGGCCAAAGGTGCGAGCGGGTTTTGTGCACAGCATTCAACAAGTCCGCGCCGCGCTTGGTCCAAGCACTCCGCCTCTGACCGAATGGCCCTTTGAAACGTCGCAATCAGACGTCCGCCCCGCCCCTAAGCCAGTATCACTTACCATATGTTTTTATCTGTCTTTGATATGTTCAAAGTTGGCATCGGCCCATCGTCGTCTCACACAATGGGACCGATGGTTGCTGCTGCGCGCTTTTTAGACATGCTGCGCGCGGCCCCTTTCACAGCTCACGGGCTTAAGGCCTCTTTGCACGGCTCACTCGCCTTTACAGGCGCAGGTCACGCAACAGACCGCGCGACAATTCTCGGGCTAGCGGGCTTTTTGCCAGACACTTACGACGAGGGCAAAGCCGAGGCCGCTCTTACTGCGATCAACGCGGACAAGGAAGTCATCAATGATGGCCTACCCAATTTGCGTTTTGATCCTGCTGCAGACCTGATCTTTGATTATGATACCCGCCTGAAAGCTCACGCCAACGGAATGCGCCTGCAAGCCACCGATGCGCAGGGCGATATTATCTTGTCGCAGGTCTTTTACTCTATTGGCGGTGGATTTGTTCTCACCGAAGAAGAGCTTGCGAGCGGTGCTGCGACAGAAGAAGGCGCGCCCGTCCCCTACCCGTTCAAATCCGCCAACGAGATGATGGAAATGTCCGCGCAATCGGGCAAAACCATCGCCCAAATGAAAGAGGCCAATGAGCTTTCACGCCGCCCCCGCGCGGACCTTGAAGCAGGCCTTACCCGCCTTTGGGACGTTATGAATGACTGTATTGATCGCGGGCTTGCCCGTGATGGCATCTTGCCTGGCGGTTTATCTGTGAAACGACGCGCCAAAAACATCCATGAGAAATTATTAGCCGAACGCGGGATGAACCTGAACGCGCCGCACACGATCAACGACTGGATGAGCGTCTACGCAATGGCCGTAAATGAAGAAAACGCGGCCGGTGGACAGGTGGTCACGGCGCCCACCAATGGGGCCGCCGGCGTTGTGCCGGCAACCATACGCTACTACCTCGATCACGTGCCTGGCGCATCTGTCAGCCGCGTGCCGGAATTTTTGCTGACCGCTGCGGCGATTGGCGGTTTGGTGAAATTCAACGCGTCAATTTCGGGTGCAGAAGCGGGATGTCAGGCCGAAGTAGGTAGCGCCGCCGCAATGGCCGCCGCTGGCCTGACTGCTGTTTTGGGAGGCACGACTGAGCAAATCGAAAATGCTGCAGAAATCGCACTTGAGCATCACTTGGGCATGACCTGCGATCCGGTGCGCGGCTTGGTTCAGGTGCCCTGCATTGAGCGTAATGGCCTTGGCGCAATCAAAGCCGTCTCTGCGGCATCACTATCGATGCGCGGCGATGGCACACACCTGGTCCCGCTTGATGCGGCGATAGAGACCATGCGCCAGACGGGTGCGGATATGTCGGAAAAATATAAAGAAACGTCTCTCGGCGGTTTGGCCGTCAATATTCCAAACTGCTGAACAAAACCCGTTTCAAGCAATTACCAGCTGGGTGCGGCACGTAATGCATCCGCCAGCACATAGATCAGCGTGCGGGGCAAAATAAGCAACATTTTGGGATCATATGTTTCGATTGTAACAGCGCCACCCAAAGCCTCGTTCGAGGTGCCGATTGCGCTGTCGGGACTAAAACGAATGCCATCAAGTGCCCACTTCAGCCCAGTCGAGCTTGCCCGTGCGGGTCCCATCGGAAACAGTGAAACCCGCGTTTGCGCAGTCACATCCCTAAAATCAAGACGTGCGGGCGCAAGACAAACCGTATCGACCTTGCCCACCACGATGCAGCGGGACTTGGATGCTTTTACAAGGCCGCTGAGTACAGCAAGGCTGTGATCCATGCGTGCACCCGTAAACCCGACGGCATAGATAAGCGGCGCATCGATATTGCGCAGCGCTTTGTCAAAATCCGTTGTGTCTTGTTCGGACACTGCAATGACCCGATCCGCGAGTTTGTCATGGGCGGTTCCGGTGATACTGTCCAAATCGCCGATCACAAAATCAGGTGTCACGCGATTGGCCAAGGCTGCATCCGCCCCGCCATCCACAGCCACAACGCAACCACACTTAGACGCTAAAGACCAATCATCGCGATGAGTCGTACCACCACCAACAAGTAAAACCGGTGCGTTTTGTGAAACAATTGCTTTGGACATTTAACATTACTGCCTAAGTTGGAAACAGATCACAATTCTGCCTTGAAATAATACCGCCATCAACGCGGCATTGTTCAAATTTGACACATGTATCACGTTACACCGTTCCCCGCTGGATTACAAAGAAAGCGAGTACGCCATGGTAGGGCCAAATAAAATTCTAACAGTCTCATATGGGACGTTTTCATGCACACTTGAGGGGTTTGACGATTCCTTCAATGCGATGAAAGCGATTGCGGAGTATTTTCGCGACCTTGCGGCTGATGACCGGTACTTTGGCGCAGAACCACCCGTACCAGACGCCGAGATGCTAGCCCGTATCGCAGAGCGTGAAATTGAGTGGCGCGTGATTGGTCGTATTGAAGGTAATGACGTCAAACTCAGCGCTAGCCCGAGCAGCCCTGCCCCCGCACCCGCCGCACAGCCCGACGTAAGCGGCCCGCAAAACGCGGCGATGGTGCCCAATATAGCCACAGCAAGCGCCCAATCACAGACTGATAATGGCGTTGCAAGTGCTGCCGAAAAACTCAAGCGCATCAGGTCAGCGGTCCAATCATCTGCAGCAACCAAAAGCGAGGCCATGCGCGGCGCAGCACCAAACACTGCTGCGATTGCACCCAACCCCAGTGAATTTATCGAAGACCAGCACGCCTATGGAGAACGCAGTATCGACACTGCCTTTGCAGATTTGCAGACCAGCGATGAAGCCCCGACAGCGGCTAACGCCGCCCCCGTCACACCAGTTGAAGCACTGACTGACACCGAAACAGAATTAGCTGCGGACGATTTCGATATCGATAGCTTTATCTCGACTGTCGAAAACGATGAGGTCAACGACGCTGTTGCGCCCGCCCCCAAAGTTGAGGCCGCAACCAACCCCGTTGCACGGGTCATCAAAGTCAAAAAAGCAGATCTTGAGCGCGCATTGGACAGCGGCGAGTTGGAAGAGTTGTTCGACGATGAAAGCGATGAACGGGAAGAAAACGAAGTCCCGCAGGACAGTAAGGTTGAAGCCGCCAGCCCAGCAGATGACAGCGCTCAAGACGATGATGATCTGATGGATGACCCTCTCGATGCAGAGGACGAAACAGATGTAGAGACAACAGACACCGCGACGAACAACCCGCAAATTATGCTCACAACACCCTCTTCCCTAAGCCCCGAGGATGAAGCAGATTTGCAGGCCGAACTCGCGGCGGCGCTTGCTGCCGAGGAAGAAGTGCAAAACCTGGCAGAAGCGACCGCCCCAGAATTCACCCCAGAACCTGAGACGGAAACGGAAGCGCATGCAGAGGACAAACGCGCGCCTGAACTTGCGACTAACACGCCTGACGAAGCCGCCTTCGCCGAAGAAGATGACGCAGCAGACGCTCTTGCAGCAATGCTTGCTGAGGCGGAGGTCGATGCGCGCAAAGAAGCGGCTGCCCAAACTCGTGAAGACGCGCCAATTGATATGGAGCGTTTGATGCAGCAAGCGGACCGCGAGTTGGCTACCGCCGAAACCGGTCGCAAGCAAAACGCTATTGCGCACCTGAAAGCAGCGGTTGCATCAAAAGCAGCTGACCTCGCCGCGGGCTTTGGAAATGGCAATGCTGATCAGACGGATGAGTACCGTGCAGATTTGGCCGACGCCGTGCGCCCAGCGCTCGCAGCCCCGCTTAAGTTGGTGGCCGAGCAACGTGTAGACATCCCGCACGCACCGGAACCTGATATCCAAGATGAGGATACGACACTCCCTGTGCGTCCTTTCCGTCCGCGCCGTGTTGTTCGCGGGTCAAAACCAGTTGCCCCGCAAACCTCCAATGCCAATCCACAGACGGCCCCGCCCAAGGCACCAATAAGCCCGACGACTACAATTCCGGCATTTCAGGCCGAAAGCTTTACAGAATTCGCCGCGCAAATGGGCGCACATGGGCTTCCCGATTTGCTTGAGGCAGCGGCAGTTTATCTTGCAGTGGTCGAAGGGCAGCCAACGTTCTCGCGCCCACAGGTAATGTCAAAGGCAAGCAGCGTAAGTGACGACGGATTTAGCCGCGAGGACGGGTTACGCTCGTTCGGACAGTTGTTGCGCCAAGGTAAATTCCAAAAGCAAAAACCAGGGCAGTTCGTGGTCCAAGAAACCAGCCGGTTTAACCCCAACCAAGATTTCGCCCCCCTGCGGCGCGAGGCTTGATAACGCCATTTGGTTAAAGACATGGTGAGCAGAAACAAAAAAACGGCCCCTGAATTTGGAGCCGTTTTTTTCAATCAGTGCTGTTCATCTTCCGCTGGCGCATTCGGGTCAGCTTGCCCAACCCCTTTGAAGATCGCCTTCAGCGGGAAAGCCCACAAAACACCAAGTACGACAAATACTCCCAGCTCGACCAAAATGGAGGGCCGTCCCATCATGTCACGGAGCAAATCAATAAGTGTCACCGCCATAACGATGTAAATCGGCACCCCAAAAATCAGGATGAACAGTGACCAACGTCTCTTTGCTTTGTGGCTTAGCACCATTGGTTGCCTCAGGAAGTGTTAACGTGCGAATTTCTTAGTCCTCAAAGGGGTCTGTCACGAGAATGGTGTCTTCGCGCTCTGGTGAAGTGGAAACTAGGGCGACGGGACAGTTGATCAACTCTTCGATCCGGCGGACATATTTGATGGCCGCGGCAGGCAGATCGGCCCATGACTTTGCACCAGCAGTGCTATCTTGCCAGCCTTCAATCTCTTCATAAATCGGCGTCACGCGTGCTTGTTGGTCCGCAGCCGTTGGCAGGTAATCAAGACGCTCGCCATCCAGATCATAACCGACGCAAATTTTGAGTGTGTCAAAACCGTCGAGAACATCAAGCTTGGTTAGCGCGATACCAGAAACGCCGGACGTTGCGCAGGTCTGGCGCACGATGGTCGCGTCAAACCAACCACAACGACGCTTGCGCCCTGTTGTCGTGCCAAACTCATGACCGCGCTCGCCAAGACGCTGACCGTCTGCATCTTCCAGCTCGGTCGGGAACGGCCCTTCACCCACACGGGTGGTGTAGGCTTTTACGATGCCCAAAACGAAGTCAATCGCCGTTGGTCCAAGACCTGTACCCGTCGCGGCCTGCCCTGCGATTACATTAGAGGATGTCACGAACGGGTATGTGCCGAAATCGATGTCGAGTAGTGCACCTTGGGCGCCTTCGAACAAAATCCGCTGACCGGCTTTGCTACGCTCGTTCAAAACTTTCCAGACAGGTGCTGCGTAAGGCAAAAGTTGTGGCGCAATGGCGCGCAGCTCGTTCAAAAGCGCTTCGCGGTCTACGGGCTCGATGCCCAAACCTTTGCGCAGCGGGTTGTGGTGCTGCAACGCGCGATCAACCCGCGCAACAAGTGTTGCATCATCAGCTAGGTCAGCTACGCGAACAGAACGGCGTCCAACTTTATCTTCATATGCGGGCCCGATACCGCGGCCTGTTGTACCAATCTTGGTGCCAGCGCTTGCAGCTTCTTCACGGGCACGATCAAGTTCGCCGTGGATTGGCAAAATCAGTGGTGTGTTTTCCGCGACCATCAATGTCTCGGGCGTGATTTCAACGCCTTGGGCACGGACTGTTTCGATCTCTTTCATCAAGTGCCATGGGTCCAGCACAACGCCGTTCCCAATAACGGACAGTTTGCCGCCACGCACAACACCGGATGGCAGCGCATGTAATTTGTAGACGTTGCTATCAACAACCAGCGTGTGGCCTGCGTTGTGACCCCCTTGGAAGCGGGCAATGACGTCTGCACGCTCTGAGAGCCAATCAACGATTTTGCCTTTGCCTTCGTCACCCCACTGGGCGCCAACCACCACTACGTTTGCCATTGCGCTCTGCCTTCATGCCTAGAGATCAAACCGTGGTCCCTATAAGACAGAGGCACGGCAGGGGAAAGGGTGAAAGGCGCGCTCAAACCTCAAAGCTGATAGAGTTACCTCGGTAGCAGCGCCAAATGAATGATAAATCCCCTACATTCGGACCTTGCGACATTGGGCCGTTCCCACTACATAACGGCCAACCTTTGATAAACGAGCGTCCCCATGGAAAACGTACTGCTGATTGTTTTGTTGTTGCTAGCTTTGGCTTTGATCGGCGTTGTGCTGCTTCAACGGTCTGAAGGCGGCGGCCTTGGCATGGGCAGTGGTGGCGGCGGTGGCGGCGTTATGACCGGCCGCTCGGCAGCATCGGCCTTGTCAAAAGTGACGTGGATTTTGGGTATCGCTTTCATGACGGTCGCATTGCTAATGACCGTTTTGACGTCCCTTGATGGCAACGGCAGCTCAGTGGTGGATCAATTGGCACCTCCTTCTGCGGAGACAGCACCTGTGGCCCCAGCGGGCGCGGACTTGCTGCCACCATCCGCCGATGAGCCAGCGACACCGCGTGCTGACTAAATAACCGAACACAACACAAGCCAGCCTAAACACCTGATCTAAAAGCGGCTTTCTTACACTATCTATAGTATATGGCGACATTAATTCCGCCCTATATTGAGTTTGACTGGTTGCACGCCTCGTCCGAATCCTGATAGAATTAAACCCCGTGATACAGCGCATCTGAGGTGCTGTTTTGCACCGAGCATGCAACAAAACACGGGGATATCTCACACCATGGCACGGTTTATTTTTATTACAGGTGGTGTTGTTTCCTCGCTTGGCAAAGGCCTTGCATCTGCCGCTTTGGGCGCTCTTTTGCAGTCGCGGGGCTTTACTGTCCGCCTGCGTAAGCTGGACCCCTACCTCAATGTCGATCCGGGCACGATGTCACCGTTTGAGCACGGTGAAGTGTTTGTAACGGACGACGGTGCAGAGACCGATTTGGACCTTGGCCACTATGAGCGCTTTACTGGCGTTGCGGCGCGCAATAGTGATTCCGTCTCATCTGGTCGGATTTACTCAACCGTTCTCGAAAAAGAACGACGCGGCGATTATTTGGGCAAAACAATCCAAGTGATCCCCCATGTAACCAACCAGATCAAAGAGTTCATCGACATTGGTGATGATGAAGTTGATTTTATGCTGTGCGAAATCGGCGGCACTGTTGGGGACATCGAAGGCCTGCCCTTCTTTGAGGCCATTCGCCAGTTTGCCAACGATAAGCCACGCGGTGACTGTATCTTTATGCACCTGACGTTGCTGCCGTTCATCAAAGCCTCAGGAGAGTTGAAAACAAAGCCGACCCAACACTCGGTCAAGGAACTTCGCTCAATCGGGTTGGCACCGGATATTCTGGTTTGCCGTTCAGAGGGTCCAATCCCCGAAAAAGAGCGTGAAAAGCTAGCCCTGTTCTGTAACGTGCGCCCCGAGAGCGTGATTGCGGCGCAAGACCTTAAATCCATCTACGAAGCCCCATTGGCCTATCACCGTGAAGGCATGGACCAAGCAGTATTGGACGCCTTTGGCATTACACCTGCCCCGCAGCCAAACCTGAAGCGTTGGGAAGATGTGGCCGACCGCGTGTACAACCCCGAGGGCGAAGTCAAAGTCGCGATTGTCGGCAAATACACCCAGCTGGAAGACGCTTATAAATCAATCAACGAAGCCCTAACCCACGGCGGCATGGCCAACCGTGTGAAGGTCAAAATTGAATGGGTCGACGCAGAACTATTCGACCGTGAAGACCCTGCTCCGCACCTCGAAGGGTTCCACGCAATTTTGGTTCCGGGCGGCTTTGGCGAGCGCGGCACCGAAGGTAAAATTAAAGCGGCAGAATTCGCCCGTACCCGGAAAGTGCCCTACCTTGGGATTTGCCTTGGTATGCAAATGGCGGTCATTGAAGCCGCGCGGAATGTGGCTGGGCTTGCGGACGCCGGTTCCGAAGAGTTCGACCATGAGGCAGGTAAAAAACGGTTTGAGCCGGTTGTCTACCACCTCAAAGAATGGGTGCAGGGCAACGCAAAAGTTCAGCGCAAGGCAGATGATGATAAAGGCGGGACCATGCGCTTGGGCTCATATGACGCGACGCTTGTTGAAGGATCTAAAGTTGCCGAAGTGTACGGCACGACATCCATCGAAGAGCGCCACCGCCACCGGTATGAAGTTGATACGAAATACCGTAAGCAGCTTGAAGAATGTGGATTATTGTTCTCGGGCATGTCCCCAGACGGCACCCTGCCCGAAATCGTTGAGTGGCGTGACCACCCTTGGTTCATCGGCGTACAGTTCCATCCGGAGCTGAAATCCAAGCCTTTCGCGCCGCATCCTCTGTTTGAGGGGTTTGTGAAAGCGGCAAAAGAGGCCTCACGCCTCGTCTAAACCCGTCTTGCTTTGTTGAAATATTTAAAACGCGCCCCGCACCTGCAGGGCGCGTTTTTTTGCAACACTCCCCAAGACATGATTCGCCTTTCTCATTTTTTCCTTTGGAAACCGTCACCTCTGGGCCATTGCTAACGTAATGATCGCAAAAAATCGCGGCGCTAGGAGCAGATATGATAGGCAGAATTCTTGGGGTGGTCTCACGACCGGCCCGACCCGAACCCATTTTACCAGCACTCGACGACCACGTGCCCCTTGCAGCACTGCTGGTGCGGCTTGCGCGCAGCGATGGCCCTCTCAACTTGGCAGAGATAACCACGATTGATGAGGTTCTAAAGCGCCGTCTGGGTCTCAATGGTATTGCCGCGGCGCAATTGCGTGCATCCGGTGAAACGCTTGAACGCGAATATCCCCACACCGAAGCTCTGGGGCGTTTGCTCGCCCATGAGAC
>JAHEEK010000016.1:0-10925 GCA_024640765.1 Thalassobium sp.
GGCAATTGATGCGACACGGCACGGTCAACTTCATCGCCGAGATCAGCGATTACGCCGAGAGCTTTCGCGATATTGTGGTTGAGGGAATGTGAACCGGCAAGTGTCAGTTGCCGACGGAACAAGTCGAATGGGGCGACGTCGATTTTTGCGTCAGATGGGCATACGCCAAAGAACAGCCCTTTGCCTCCGTTTGCCATGACGTCAGTAAGACCAGATGCTACTTGTGGCACACCCGTCGCCTCAACCGCGAGGTCAGCGCGGTGATGCCATACCTTGACGTCAGCAGACCCTGATGCAACGGCTTCAAACCCAAAGCTTTCAGCAAGTTCGAGCCGGTCTTGCGCGATATCGACAAAAGCAACGCGTTGGACGCCTTGGTTTTTGAGCGCGAGGCCCATCAACAAGCCCATAGGTCCCGCCCCAAAGATCAGCGCTTCTTCCATCCAGTCCTCATGAACGGCATCTAATCCGTTCAAAACACAGCCCATGGGTTCGGCAAGGGCCGCTTGCAGAAAAGTCATGTCGCCGATTGGGTGAACCGCGGAAGCCTTCACCACACTGTATTCTGAAAAGCCCCCGTTGGTTGTCACACCATAAGCACCTAGCTTTTCACACAAGTGTGCCCATCCACGCTGGCAGGCGCGACAATTCCCGCACTCAAGATTTGGATCAATTGCAACGCGGTCACCAGTTTTGACGTCGCTTACGCCCATACCGACCTCCACCACAACGCCAGCGTACTCGTGGCCTGGTACGACTGGAAATGCACCTGCACCGTAGTTGTCTTTCAGGACCTCGTAGTCCGTATGACAGATACCGCTGGCTTTGACTTGAACAACAACTTCGCCTGCAGCCGCTTTGGGATAAGGGAGATCGGTGTATGATACTTCATTCTTTGCGGTGAATACGATCGCTTTCATGAGCGTTTTCCCTGAGTATACTGGCGCAATGCTGCTTCGATGCCCTTTGTCCAAATCAGGGTGAGCCAGCCCACAAACTGCCTTTTGAAGGTAGTATTTGCAGCAAGGTCGCCGTAAAGATACTTCTGGTCCAACCATATTTGCGGATCGGTCTTCGCTGCAATCGCAGCTGCATTTAAACGAGCCCAGATCGGATCATTTGGTTCGATCAACGAACCATCCTCGCGTGTGCCTTCACACATACGTGCCCAGATGGCCTGCGACAGCGCGAGACCATCCGTGGGTGTCCCATCGGCAAGAGCATCTCGCAGGGTTGGCAGGATGAAACCTGTTTGCCGCGACGATCCGTCAAAGGCCACGCGGCGAACAGTGTCGATGATTTCAGCATTCGAAAAGCGATTGTCGATTAGCGCGACATAGGCCGCAGGCGTCATGCCCGGAACAGGTGCCACCTGAGCCGCGATTTCGTAACTTGCCACTTTTCGGAAATAGTCGCCGATCAGCGGATGCTCCATGCAGCCAGAGATAAATTTAACTGACAGGACTTCGCCCGCATTCGCAATAAGTTGATGCCCACCGTTCAGAATGCGGATTTTCATCGCCTCAAATGCGTGGACATCATCCGTGAAAGCCGCCCCAACACGATCCCAATCTGGGCGTCCAGCGCAAAATTTGTCCTCAATTACCCACTGGCGAAAGTTTTCATGGGTGACGGGCGCTGCATCCTCTACGCCGAACATCCGGACCAGTTCCAGCTCTTTCGGACCGGTGGAAGGTACGATGCAATCCACCATTGAATTTGGGAAAGTGCAGTTTGCATCAATCCACTCGGCCAGTTCTGGGTTTGACATGCGCGCTAAGGACACAAGGGTTTGGCGAAGGATATCTCCATTGCCTTGGAGATTGTCACAGCTTTGACAAGTGAATGGTCCTATTCCTGCGTCGCGCCGTTTGCCGAGGGCAGCGATCATCGCCCCGAAAGCGGTTTTCGGGGTATTGGAATTGGCTGCGTCGTGCTGGATGTCAGGGTGCGCGGCGTCGAAAGCTTTACTTACAGGATCGATATAATAGCCACCCTCGGTCACGGTCAGCGTGACGATTCGGATGGCGGAATCAGCCATCTGAGAAATCAGAGCTACGTTATTTTCTTCAACCGGAACAAAGCCAATCATTGATCCGACAACCTCAGCAGATCGACTTTTCGGGTCCAGTTCTATCAGTGTCGTTAGGTAGTCTTGCGCCGCGAGCAGTTCGCGCTGTGCATCATCGCCCGCGCGCACACCTGCGCCGATGATGCCCCAGTCAAATGCATCGCCCTGCTGCATAAGTCGGTGGAGATACCATGATTGATGAGCGCGGTGAAAGTTTCCAAGACCAATATGTACAATGCCGGGTGAAATCGCAGCGCGATCATAGGATGGCACGAGAATGTCAGTCGGAAATTCAGTCAGCGACTGCGTCGAAAGTTTGACCAGCGTTTCTTGCATCAGCTCATCCACTGACCGCCATCGACGTTATACGTCTGGGAAACGATATAATCTGAATCAGACGAAGCCAAGAAAATCGCCATGCCTGTCAAATCAGCGGGAACCGCAAACCGCCCCGCAGGAACGCTTGCTGCCACTTCAGCTTTCTTCTGACCGAGCTTTTTGCCTTCTAGCTTGGCGAACATCGCATCGACGTGTTCCCAGTGTTCGCCATCCACGACACCTGGCGCGATTGCATTGACGTTGATGCCATGCTCGATCAGATTCAATCCCGCTGATTGGGTCATCGAAATAACGGCGGCCTTCGTCGAGCAATAGACCAGCACAAGACTTTCACCGCGTCTGCCTGCTTGGGACGCCATATTGATTATTTTGCCGCCGTGCCCTTGCGCGATCATCTGCTTGGCCGCGGCCTGCATTGTAAAGAGCGTGCCAGCAACGTTAACGGCATAAAGCCTGTCATAGCTCTCACGCGTTATATCGACGGTTTCAGCGGCATCAAAAAGCGCAGCGTTGTTGATAAGAATATCCAGCTTTCCAGCCGTCGCGACGACGGTTGCGACCGCATCATCAATGCTGGCTTGATCACTGACGTCGATCTGAACAGGATAAGCGGCATCACCCAATTCCTGCGCTGTTTGCGCGGCAGCATCATAGTTGATGTCGGCGATTGCGACTGTCGCGCCCTCGGCAATGTAAACTTCAGCAAAGCCGCGCCCGATACCACGGGCTGCTCCCGTGATGAGAGCTGATTTTCCAGACAGCCGTGTCATGATATACGCAAGCCTCCAGCGTCAAAGCGGTGAAGCTGATCCGTATCCGGGGTTAGATAGATCGTGTCGCCATATTTCACATCAACATCACCAGTGACCCGCACTGTCACGGATTCAGCGAACCCTGCAACTGTGACGTGCAAGAACGTGTCAGACCCAAGATGTTCGGAAACGCCGACGGTACCTGTCCATGCGCCGCTCTCCTTTGACAAGATCAAATGTTCGGGGCGGATCCCTATTGTTTGCGCATCAAATCGGTCAGCTTCGGCACCCTCGATAAGGTTCATTTTGGGCGAACCAATGAAACCAGCGACGAATTTGTTGCGCGGTTCACGGTAGAGATCAAGCGGCGAGCCTACCTGCTCAATCACGCCGGCTTGGAGCACGACAATCTTGTCCGCCATTGTCATGGCTTCGACTTGATCATGGGTTACATAGACCATCGTCGTGTCAAGTTTCTTGTGTAGTTCCGAAATCTCCATCCGCATGCCGACACGCAGTGCCGCGTCTAAGTTGGACAAGGGTTCATCGAACAAAAACGCCGCCGGTTCGCGTACAATCGCTCGGCCAATGGCAACACGCTGCCGCTGACCACCCGAAAGCTGGCCGGGCTTGCGATCCAGATAGTCCGTCAGGTTCAGCGCCTTGGCTGCGGCCTCAATACGCTTGTTTTGCTCATCTGCGGAGATCTTCGCCATCTTCATAGGGAAGGCGATGTTCTTTCGCACGGACATATGCGGATAAAGTGCGTACGACTGGAATACCATCGCAAGTTTACGTTTGGCTGGCGGCAGGTCAGTCGCATCTGCGCCGTCGATTTCAATATTGCCTGATGTCGTGTCTTCAAGACCCGCAATCAAGCGCAATAGCGTGGATTTACCACAACCGGAAGGACCAACAAAAACGACGAATTCACCTTCTTCGATGGTCAAATCTAACGGTGGAATAACTTCGACGTCGCCGAATTTCTTTTGAACCTGCTTAAGCTGTATGCGTCCCATATTCTATTTCCTTACTTAACAGCACCGAAGGTCAGGCCCCGGACAAGTTGTTTCTGGCTGAACCAGCCCATGATGAGAATTGGCGCAATGGCCATAACCGACGCCGCGCTAAGCTTGGCGTAGAACAGCCCTTCAGGGCTAGAATAACTCGTGATAAACGCGGTCAAAGGAGCCGCATTTCCGGCCGTCAAATTGATCGTCCAGAACGCTTCATTCCACGCGAGGATAATGTTCAACAGAACCGTTGACGCAATGCCAGGAATGGCCATCGGCGTGAGGACATAGATGACTTCTTGGCGCAGTTTAGCACCATCCATACGTGCCGCTTCCAAAATCTCACCGGGGATTTCTTTGAAGTAAGTATAAAGCATCCAGACGATGATCGGCAGGTTGATCAACATCAGAACCAGCGTCAGACCCATGCGGGTATCCAGCAGATTAAAATCGCGGAACAGCAAATAGATCGGCACCAGAACGCCAACCGGCGGCAGCATCTTAGTTGAAAGCATCCACATCAGAATGTTCTTGGTTTGCTTGGACGGCACAAAGGCCATCGACCACGCCGCAGGAACGGCCACAATCAGACCAAGCACCGTCGACCCAAGCGCGATAATCACCGAGTTTGAGAAGTGCTTGAAATAATCCGACCGTGCTTGCACCGCGCTAAAACTGTCCATCGTCCAGCCAGAGCCGAACAGGATTTCCAAAGGTGCGCGGATCGCGTTCTCTTCGGTCTTGAAAGACAAAATCACAATCCACAGGATCGGGAAGAACATAAAGAATCCAAGCGTGCCTGCAATCGATGTATTCAGCCACTTGGTTTTGGTTGAAACTGCGCGTGCCATATCAGCCCCCTTTATGCGTCTAGGTTTTTGCCGATCATCCGCATCAGGAAGATCGCAACAATGTTTGCAAGAATGATGGCGATAACGCCGCCCGCACTGCCCATGCCGACGTCAAACTGAAGCAGTGATGATACGTAGATCAGATAGGTCAAGTTTGTGGTTGCTGTGCCCGGACCGCCATTGGTCGTGACCAGAATCTCCGCGAAGATCGACAAAAGAAAGATCGTCTGAATCAGCACCACAACCGTAATCGCGCGCGCCAAATGTGGCATCATGATAAACCAAAAGCGGTTTAACCAACTCGCGCCGTCCATCTCTGCCGCTTCCAACTGTTCTTGGTCCAATGACTGCAAAGCGGTTAACAAGATCAAGGTCGCAAAGGGCAACCACATCCAAGAAACGATAAAGGTGATCGACGCTAGCGGATATTGCCCGAAGAAGTCGATCGGTGGAAAGCCTAAGCCGGTCACAATACGTCCAAAGATGCCGTTCACCGGATTCATGAACATATTTTTCCAAACAAGCGCGGATACGGTCGGCATAACGAAGAACGGGGCAATCACAAGAATACGGATAAAACCTTGTCCGAACATAGGCTTATCCAACAGCAATGCTGCGCCCAACCCGCCAATAACTGTAATCGCCAAGACGCCGCCAACCAGCAAAAGCGTGTTAATGATCGCGTCCTTAAAGCTGGGGTCAGTGATAAACCAATAGTAGTTATCCCACCCTGCAAACGACCCCGAACCGGGCTGCAACAGGTTGTAATAGAGAAACGAAAAATAGACCGTCATGCACAGCGGCACTAACATCCAACCAAGCAATAAAAGCACAGCGGGTGATATCATTAAACGTGCCGCAGAGCGGGATGCCTTGGTGGCCATGCGCGTCTTCCTTCCAAAACGAATTGTTTGGTAACATTTGAGGAAAGACCCAATGCGGGTATTTGCCAAAATGTCTAATTACGAATGACTTATAGAAAAAGGGCCAAGGCATAACACCCTGGCCCAGTCTCAGAGGAAAATTAGTCGGTGTAACCGGCCTTCTTCATTTCGCGTGCTGCGAACTCTTGGCTGTTCGCAAGTGCTTCTTCAACAGTTGCTTGGCCTGCGAGCGCGGCTGCAACCTGCTGACCAACGTAGTTGCCGATGCCCTGGAATTCAGGGATCGCTACGAACTGAACGCCGGTGTAAGGCGTCGGCAGCAATGTTGCGTCTGCTGGATCAACAGACAAGATCGCGTCAACAACAGCTGGCGCGAATGGCGCAGCTTCGATACGACGTGCATCTTCTTCAACGGACTGACGTGTGCCTGATGGAACAGCAACCCAACCTTTAGTTTCACCAACAGTTTCGAAGTATTCCTTGGACGTTGCCCACTTCAGGAAGTCTTTCGCTGTATCAGCTTTTGTTGTGGAAGCTGGGATCGCAAGAGCCCAAGACCAGAACCAGCCAGTACCTTTGTCAGTTGCCTGCATTGGTGCCTTAACGAAGTCAGTGACGTCAGCAACGGAAGATGTTTCTGGGTTGCGAACGTCGCCAGCAGCGGATGTCGCATCAACCCAAGTTGCACATTTGCCGTCTTTGAACAGCGCACGGTTTTCGTTGTGGCCGTTTGCAGACGCACCTGGAGGACCAGAGTTCAGCATCAGGTCAACGTAGTAAGTAACTGCTGCATTCCATTCTGGGCTATCCAGCTGTGGAACCCAGTTTTCGTCAAACCAGCGCGCGCCGTATGCATTCGCAAGGGTGCCAACAAACGCCATGTTTTCGCCCCAGCCAGCTTTCCCGCGCTGACAAGTACCATACATACCGTTGTCTGGATCGTGAACGGCAGCAGCCAGCTCAGCGAATTCGGTGTACGTGATCTGCTCTTGTGGCATTTCTACGCCGGCAGCTTCAAACACGTCCGTGCGGTAGAATGTGAACGATGTCTCAGAATACAGCGGAAGAGCATAAAGATTGCCGTCTGCAGACAAGCCGTTTCGAACCAGCTGGAAAACGTCGTCCAGATCATAGTCAGCATCGTCAGCGAAATCGTTTAGTGGTGTCAACCAGCCGTTGGCACCCCAGATCGGTGTTTCATAGGCACCAATGAACATGATGTCAAAAGAACCGCCGTTTGTTGCAATGTCTTGCGTTGTACGCTGACGCAAAACGTTTTCTTCCAAAACAACCCAATTGATAGAGTTGCCTGTCGCTTCTTCCCAAGCAGGAGCAAGCTCTTGCATTGTGATCATGTCAGCGTTGTTAACTGTTGCGATTGTAATCTCTTCCGCAGACGCCATGCCCGCGACGAGACCAAAGCTGACAGCAGTCGTCAGCAGTTTTGTTTTAATAGACATCAAAGTCCTCCCTTTTCTCACGTCCGAAAACGTGGCGGTGATTGTCGAGTCTGTCAAGATCTTTTTTGCACGTGTAAAAAGTGGTGAAAATGCGATCAAGCAGACTCGCGAATCTTAAGCACAGCATCCCTCAACAGCGTCTGATTGCCGTCACCACCGCCAGTCTTGATGCGATCTAGTAACAGGCGCACCGAGTCAGCACCAATTCCATCGACTTCTTGGGCGACGGTGGTGATAGACGGATAAATGTAGCGGCTAAGCGGATGATCATCGTGTCCTGCAATCCGCAAAGCCTGTGGCGAAGCCCCACTGCGTGAAATCAACCCATGGGTATTTGCCGCGCGAATTGCACCAATTGCGATACGATCATTGGCACAAAGAATTGTCGCATCGCTATAGTGACCCTGACCAAAATGGACATCCATGACCTCAAAGCCGAAGCGTTCAAACTGCCAAGTCTCCATGCCCTCAGACGTCGGGATCATTTCCCCAGTTTGGCCGCGTTCTTTCATATGATGAAAATAGGCATCGCGCCGTTCTACCGCGTTCGCATTCAATGTCGGCATCGACAAGTAAACCGGAGCATCACCTGTACGGCACAGATAATCGACCATGAGCCCAATGCTATTGGTGTTATCCGTCCCCACGAAATCGGTATTTGCTAAAAGTTCCGCTGGCTGCGAGTCAACAAAAACAATAGGGAAATCGCCACTGGCCTTTCTGACTTCTTCTGAACCACTGCCAGGTCCAAGTGGGGCAATAATTGCGCCGTCCACGTTCATTGATCTCAGTTTACGCATGGCACGTTCTTCCGAATCGCTTGCCCCATATGAACACTGCGTGATCATCATGAACCCCGCACTGCGCGCGGCAACTTCGATAGAATCCAGAAGGCTGGCGTAAAACAAATCTTCAAACTGTGGGATGACGACACCGATCAGACCGGTGGATTTACGGTTCTGGCGTGTTGCAAGGAAATTGTAGACATAGTCAACGTCTTCAAGTGCCTTGCTAATCTTCTCGGCTGTGGATGGCAGTACGGATGTTTCATCCTCAAAATACCGGGCCAACGTCGGGCGTGAGATTCTAATCGCTTTTGAAAGCTCTTTCATGGTATGTATTTTTGGTTTACCCAAGGTAAGTGCTCCTCTGGTCCCAGCGATTGCCGATAGTTTTAATCGGGACTATGACATAACTTTTGACACGTGCAAAAACTTTATTTAGATGTTTCCTCTGAAAAGAGGGACACTCATGAGCTGCACACCAGTCATTGCAACAGTAGGTGAGATACTTGTCGAATTCGTTTCGCACAAGAAGAACTGCGGCCTGCGCGCCATTAATGATTATTCCGGCCCTTATCCCAGTGGAGCACCGGCGATCTTTCTCGATCAAGCGGCACGCATGGGTGCCCACACAGAAATGTTTGGCGGCGTCGGCGATGATGGCTTCGGGCACTGTGTGCTTGACCGGTTGGTCGCGGATGGCGTGGGAACACGCGGCGTAACCAACCACCCGGATCACAGCACCGGTGTGGCATTCGTATCTTATTATGACGACGGCAATCGTGATTTTATCTTTCATCTAACAAATACAGCAGCCGACAATTTTACGGTGAACCAAGATCTGCTTGATCCGTCTAACACGATTTTACATGTCTCTGCGGCGTCAATGGGCAATGTCGCGATGCGCGATATGATTTTGTCCACGATGCGGATGGTCGATGATGCTGGCGGAAAGATCAGTTGCGACCCTAATGCGCGGCCCGAATTGATGCGCGACGAGGCGGTGCGTTGTGCATTAAAAGAGGCGATGGATTGCAGCACATATCTACTGCCAAGCACCAGTGATCTCGATTTTCTATTTCCTGATATGTCCGAAGATGCAGCCGTGGATCACTTACTAAAAGCAAAGGCCGAAGTCATTGTCATCAAGCGCGGCGCTAAGGGTGCGACAGTCGTCGGCCATGGCCAACGCTACGATTTCACAGGGCATATAGTTCAAGAGGTAGACCCAACAGGGGCTGGCGATTGCTTCGGCGGCACGTTCATTTCGCTTTTGGCTCAAGGCGCCCCTCTACTGGAGGCGGGCGCACAAGCAAATGCGGCCGGCGCGATAGCCGTGACACGGCGTGGCCCGATGGAAGGGAATTCCGGCCCCGCAGAGCTAGCAAAATTCCTGAACACACAGAAAGAGATAGTAGCATGAGCATCGTCCAAGACCTGATCGTCCGAAATCGCGCGGGCGAAACCATTGGCTTGCCTTGCTTTTGTACAGCCAACGAACATGTACTTCGCGCCGTGCTTGCCTATGCCAAGAAAACTGGCTTGCCCACTGTCATCGAAGCGACGTGCAATCAAGTGAACCAATATGGTGGCTACACTGGCATGACGGCAGCTGATTTCATGGATTGGTTGAGCGGCATCGCGGCAGATGCTGGCGTGTCCATGGATCAGTTGATCCTTGGTGGTGACCATCTTGGCCCCAACGTTTGGAAAAACGAACCGCTGGAATTGGCGATGGAAAAGTCGCGCGAACTGGTGAAAAGCTATGTGCAAGCTGGGTTCAAGAAAATCCATTTGGATACATCGATGGCTTGTGGCGGCGAACCCAACCCGACCTTCACCCAGATTGCGGAACGCGCAGCAGATCTATGTGAAGTCGCGGAAAAATATGCCCCCGAGCCGTCAGAGCTGTTCTATATCATCGGCACCGAAGTCCCGATCCCTGGAGGTGAAACAGAAGAACCTGACGCGCTTGATGTGACGTCTGTAGCACGTTTACACGATACAATCCAAACCCACCGCGACGCATGGGACGCACGCGGATTAGACGCGGCTTGGGCCCGCATTGTATCCGTCGTCACCCAACCCGGCGTCGATTTCGGTCACACGTCGGTCTATCCATTTGTGGCCGAAAAGGCAGCGCCATTACGCGATGCAATTCTTGATGAGCCGGGCCTTACTTATGAGGCGCATTCGACCGACTACCAGTCGACGGCGGCACTTGCTGATCTGGTCAAGAACCATTTCTTTTTCCTGAAGGTTGGTCCCGAACTGACGTTTCGCTTCCGCGAGGCTATCTGGGCTTTAGCCAGTATTGAAGACCAACTTGACGTAGCGGGGCCGTCCCAAATACGTGCGGTATTTGAAACCCGAATGGATGAAAATCCCAGTTATTGGGAGGACTACTATAGCGGCACGCCGGCTGAACGTGCGACTTTGCGCACTTACAGCTATAGCGACCGTATTCGTTACTATTGGACCGACCCCGCGATTGCGCAGGCTACTGACAGCCTGCTCGCAAACCTAGGCGCTCAAACCCTGCCAAGTACGCTTGTGTCGCAAGCTTTTATGGGGCTAGAGTTCGGCGATATGGCAAACACGCCAACGGCTTTGATCGAAAGCCACGTCCAGCGTTGTGTCGCACGGTATTTTCAAGCTGCTGGCCACCGCACTTTGATTTGAATTAGCTTTTTTGTGCGTTAAAACAGCCAAAGCACCAAACAAGTTACAGCAATGCCTTTGATGAACGACACCCAATAGATTGCGTAATGTG
>JAHEEK010000003.1:0-20663 GCA_024640765.1 Thalassobium sp.
AGCTATACCATTCACCTCAATAGTATCTCCGTCTCTTACATGCGTTACCTTGCCATCTAGGACGGAAGGAAATGAAGAAGCCTTTGGAGCAGCCTTAGAAGCAGCTGAGGGGCCTCTATGGCAGTGGTAAGGCTGAGAACCTGCATGACATCCCTGCTTGTTTAACCCACCGCTGTGAGCAACGGCTTGGGTGGCTAGAGTAGCTAGTATTGTTGCTATGCAAGTTATCTTCACTTGCTGCTTATTCCCAAATGTAATGAGATCAGCCAATGTTCATTGGGACACGTACCTTTTGGCAGTTATCCAAAACATCAGCCCTTTTGGCTATATTCGAATAAGGCACGTTGTGTCCTTGAGCAGTTTGTTAAAAGCCAATAATGACTACGACGGTAGTTTTTGACCCCGGCCTCGGCTCACAGCAGTCGCTTCACCAAATTTTTCTTTACTGATGCGTCAGCTTTTTTTGACTTAACCACCCGTATGGCCTTAAGCTTTTCCAGTATTTCGACGTTTACTTTGTACGCATTGCTGTCACCTCCGCACCATTTTTTATAGGTAGATAAATCCAACTCAAACTCTTCGCCGACGGCGTGCTTTGCCTTGATGTGACCCCAAAGAAAGTATGCTTGCTTCTGTTTCTCGTCCAAAAGCTTTCGCTCTACATTGTTGGTGGTCATTAACTCATGAACGAGAGGTCTCATTATCGTACTTATTAACGCATTTCGCTCGGCCTCAGTCAGACCTTCTTCGCAATAAAGCTGCTCAAGCTTTGTTGCTTCTTCATTTATTAAAGTTTGCACAAGGGCTTTGGACGACCCGTTTTGCGCTGCTATAACCTGACACATTGCCTTTGCGGCAACGACTAATGATGATTTTTCATCAAGCGCCGGGCCTAATGAAGCAGGTGGATGGCTAGGTCGCTTCGCTTTAGTTTGATCAGTTTTTGCTGTTAGATCTCGATTTTGTATTTTCAACTTTGTGTCGAGGTGAGCATAGACCTTCTCAAGGTTTTCTAACTCCTCACTAGTTCCAATCTTAGCGATATCTGTTGCGATCCATGCATGGTTAACTTTCGCATCACGCCGAACATTTGCAACAAGCCTTTGATGTTCGTTCATCCAAATTCGAAAGGTCACGTGAGGATACAAGTGGGTCATCTTCTGGCCCTTTGGTTGAGCGTACAGGCGTTCAACTGCCACCCATTCAAAGTATCGCAATGCCAATAGAGGATGATTGATGTAATTGAGTTGGGGTTTCATATCGACACTTCAATAAAGAGTTTCTCATTTCGCACCTGAGCAATAGTTCGGGCTACGTATAAGCGCAAGTCATGGTCGATGTCATAGTAATGATTTAAACAAATAGATTATTATTTATAGTCAAATCAATGTGATCTTAAAAATTATAACTGATCAAATGTAGCCATAGAAATGATCCTGCTTGGTGTCCCGATTATGGTGGATGATTAACTAGGATGTAGCAAGTTTTGAGATGCCAAAGTTTAGTATCAAGTTGGGAATAACCGTTTAGCTGTGATATTCTGAATAAGGCACAGCAGTAGGACGCCGTTAACAGTTTAAGAAGAAGAAACGGATTGGTATTTCACGATGACGATAGATCCAGAACACAGCAGACCGTTAGACGTTCACCGATGGTCGGATCACCCAGAGATCAAAACTTTGACTGATGAGATCTGGTCTGAGATCACCGAAGTTGAGGGCCTGATCGTCGTTCCAACTGGTAACCGCAAGCCGTTGGCTCCACTTATAAAGCAGCTCAGAGTCCTACTCGTGGACCTTTACGTAGCTTGGTTGGGAGACCCTAGCCTGAGCATCGGTATTTCTAGAAGCAATAACAGTTATACTCCAAAGAGCAGATACAACGGGCTTCATATCTCCAAGGACATTCTTGAGGTTGTAGATGCTTTGGTTGCTATTGACCTGCTGGATCACCACAACTTTCGTAATGATCGGATGTACGGAGGAAAGTTCAGTAGGACATCTCGTTACCGACCCAGCAAAAAGCTCCAAGATCGGTTCAGTAAACTCCAAGATCTAGTTTTTGATATCAGTTACAACGAGAAGGAGGAGACAATCTTCCTGACTGACTTTGATACTGATGAGTTAGGCAACTTCATTAGGACCAAAGACCGCAAGAAAAGAACTTTCTTAGTCAACTACGAAGACCATGATGATCCACGCATAGTCCAGTGGAGAAAAACGCTTAACAAGTACAATGATCTGTTGGCTCAAAACCACATAGACATCAGTAGCCTCGACAAGCCCCACATAGAACGGAAAACAAAAGACGATAAGATCCAACGAGTATCCATTGGGCGGGGCAATCAGTTTGCAAAAAGGGTCTTCAGCAGGAGTTCTTGGGACCTAAACGGACGGTTCTACGGTGGGTGGTGGCAACAGGTGAATAGCACCTACAGAAAAGACATAATGATAAACGGCAGTCCCACTGTGGAGATTGATTACAAAGGGATGCACGTTGCTATTCTTGCTTTAGAACAGGGTGTGCTTAAGGGTAATGACTACGATTGGTACACGTTAGACGAGATCGTTATTGGAGGTCTCACTAAAGCAGAACAAAGAAAGCTGAGAAGTAAGTCTACTAGTGAGGCTGACTGGCTTAGTGCTGTTGGCCTCACGTCTACTGCTGTTAAGGGCGAACTACCGCTCTAATGTTCAAACAGGTTGTCAGCTTCATCTTCGTCCAACAACCTCCACTCTTCTGACAACATCAACGGTTTAGTCCTGCGGCGTGGCTTAGCTAAGTCAGCCAATACAGAAGTAACCTGCCTCCACACTTCGTTTAGATCAGCATGGCTACGGCGCAGATCATCTTTAAGCTCACGGACCTCAGCCCTAAGCTCCTCATTAGCTTGCTCCGCAGCCTCTAATCTTTGCTCTGTGAAGCTAAGCTCTAGTTGTGATTTCAGCAGTTCAAGTTCTTGGGTTGGCGTGGAAGCTAGAACTGACGTTTCACTGGAAGTCACAGTAAGAGGTTCTGGTTCGCTCTTCTCACGCTCTTGCATCCAGTTGGATAGATCAGTGGGTCTTATAGACCAGTGATTTCTATTGTTCCGATGCGCTGGGAGCCGCATATTCTCTATAGCTCTCATAATAGTTGTACGACTTACTCCAGCTTTGTTTGCTGCTTTCTGCGGTGAGAACATGAGTGAAACCTATGGTGGTATTAAGGGTTATAGTAGCAGGTGATACAGGTATCAGCTAGTCTCATCTATGCAGATTATAATGAGCCTAGCATGGCGCTACATCTACGTGATGCATCACTATAAGGCTAGTCGATGGGCTTAAAGGAGATGAGTATGGAGTTGGTTCGACTTGTCTAACTAGCTTTAAGCTACATCTGATAGTTACTAGCTACACAAGGAGGGTGATATGGCAGACTTTGGATGTGGGCGTAGCCCTACAGGAAAGTGCATTGGATGGCACAACCTGACAGAAGAACAATACCAAGAGAAGAAAGCTGCTTACGAAGCAAAGAAAGCTGAGAAGTAAGTCTGCTAGTGAGGCTGACTGGCTTAGTGCTGTTGGCTTCACACCAAACTTATACCTAACGTTACGACTGCTATCTTATGGTAGGTATCACGTGAGTTGGCCCCAGATATGTTGGACATATCTGTAGCTCATTGTGTATGGTATTGGTAGTGCCGCTGTTATTTATGGCGACCAGAAACCTTTTAAGATTAAAAGACTCTACAGCTAAAATTAACTTTGATAGCATAATTGCATGATACGTCCGACTTTAACCGTAATTAGCTCTTACTTCGCCTTTGTAATGTGCGCTTCTGCTAGCTTTTCATTGCCGAATTGTGGTTCCGATACAATTACACAATACCATGAATGTTCAGGTGCTTTCTCTTATCCTAGCGGCGAAATATATGTTGGCGAATGGAGGAGCCGTAAAGCAAATGGAGTAGGTACTTTCACTTACCCTAATGGCGACGAATATGTTGGTGAATTCAAAGATAACGCATTTAACGGGCTAGGAACTTTTACGTTTTCTGTTGGAGGTGAGTACGTTGGCGAATGGACAGATAATCAAAGATATGGGCAAGGCATGTTCACTTTTGCCAACGGCGACAAGTACATTGGTGAGTTCAAAGATAATAACTTCGACGGGCTAGGTACCTTGACTTATTCTAATGGCGACAAATACGTCGGAGCGTTCAAAGATGGGCAGTTTAACGGAGAAGGCACTTATACGTATTCTAATGGATTCGAATACGTTGGTGAGTTCAAAGATGGGCAGTTTAACGGAGAAGGTACTTTGGTAGCCCCGCAGAACAATAATTGAAAGGCTAGTTTAACTCTATTTCGATTATCAGAGGTTAGGCATATCACTGTCTCGAACCCAGCGCCGCATCAAGCTGTTCACCCTCAACTAAATATAGACTTGCTCTGTGAAGACTTTCTCACAGTCATACCCTTCAAGGTCACGCTGCTGGGCTTCAAGACCCGCACGTTGTTCAAGCGTAGATGTTCTCGCATATCCAATCAGCACGGTATATTCCCTTTAGAGTCTAAGACGATGCAGTAAATAGCCCCATAAATCTGGAATAACACTCCTATTGGTACGGTTTTGGCATGATACACTAAGGTAGGGTCTATTGGTACTGTTGGATTTGCAAAGAAAAAGGGCCAGGCTATTGGGGAACGCTGACCCTTCCTGTGGAAGTCTAACAGGGAAGTTAGAGAATACCATGTACGGTGACTTCTGCAGATTGGATCACTCAAAAGTTTTGGGCCGCACGTGAGCCACGGGGGGCTGTGGGGATGTATATACTTGGGGAGCTACACCGAAGGGGTTTTCTCGGTGGAGAGCTAATGCCAACCACTGGCACAGATCGTAAGTTTGCAACTATTCGGGCAAACTATGCACTGTACGGCTCAACCGCATGATCAATATCAGGATCAGCATCAGCACGATCTGCCCCGCAATGTCGCCAAAGGTATAACCAGACATGATGTACCAACTAAAGTCACCTTGACTAAGCATCGCCAAACCAAGCCCGTTGAACACTGAGCCTACAAGACCTGCAATCAAACACTGTTTCCAAGTCGTCATATCTACAAGTGTTTGTATAACTGAGCCAATACGTAGTCCTACTAACATCACTGCTGCATATACGCAGGCGATAGAAACTACAGGTTGGAGTGCAGAGAGTTCAACTTCGCTGCCCCAAACAGTGATGGCCCACATCAGATAAGAAGATGGCAGCAAATACAAAGCACCCCGCCAGCCCAACAACCATATCGCCAAGACCCGTATCCCGTGAGGCAGAAACAATACACTAAACAGGATAGGCACATCTGGTAAGATAATCTTCTGCAGCGGCAGGATGAAGCCATTAGTTACCGTGTAAGCAGCAATGTAGCCAACACTGACTATGATGAATAAGCCAAAGCTTAAAGTTTGTTTAGACACGATAGTTTGCGATCCATTTTAGCGGCAACATTATGACATAACTATGACGCTTTGATACAAAAGTGCAACGCAATAAGGGCCGCAGTTTGTAGCCACGTCCACAGCCAGACAAAAAAAGCTTATGCGATCATAACCCTAAACGTTGCTACATCGCTCTGTGGACGGCTTTGTAGCGCCTCACAGCACCCCTAGATCACTCAGAATGTCCCGCTCTTCTTGTACCAATGCAGATGTTACCAAAAGCTATCTTGCAGATGCTGTTTGTGAGAGGGACAGCTTAAAAGTGTCCATCCAACAAAAAGGCCCCAACAAAAAGTGGGGCCTCATTAGTTCGGCATAGATAAGCTTATGCGCTTGTGTCTACACACTGCTTTGCTTCTACGTCCCAAGCTTGGCCTGTTGCACAAGACATTGAGGCTTCTTGTTTCCCGTGCGTCCCGCATCCATCAGCAAGAGCCAATGGAGCAGAGAGAACCAAAGCGAACAGTGATGCTGTAATCGTTTTCATAGTTTTCTCCTATTGATTGTAAGCATTATGGATTGCTGACAGCATTCCACACAAGAAACATATTGTCACAACCAGAAACAAAAAGGCTGAGCAAGAACTGCCCAGCCTTAAAGTTTGTACATTTGCTTCGGGAAAAGAAATGTTACTCTCTTTACTGTGCAACTTCTGGGTTGGATCACTCAGGATGCAAACTTATCGTAATAATCCTGCAGCGAAGTGCCTAGCTCATCAGACGGATTGTACTTACCTGCAGATTGCACAAACTGCTTCATTCCGTGCTTACCACCCAGATGTGCCACTGAACGTAGTCCATCACGATCAAAGCCTTTCGCTGCATTACCAAGTCCATCAATGGCTTTGTCGATGTCTTTGAAGTGCCGCTGCGCTACCTCGTCTTGTAGGGCTGCGTCTGCTTTGAACTCGTCCTGTGTGAAGGTCTTACCTGTTGCGTTCTTGTAGTCTTTCAGGCGGTCTTCACCAAACTGCAAAGAACCTACAAATCGTCTGCCGTCCTTAATCGTTATTTCAGCCTGACTGTCACCACTGCTTTCGGACTGCGTTAGCTTAGCGAGGAAGTCATCGTTACTTGCAGTAGCGGCCATAGGGCCAGCCTCTTTGTCTGTTTGTACTGCGGGTGTGTCCGTGGGCTGCTCAAATAAGATTGCTGCATACTCTGATAGTGCCTGCTCTCTTGGATCAACACGAGGGCTGGTTGCTGCAGGTTTTACATCGGGCAGAGGATCAGCGTCTTGGAGTAACTCCGCAATGAGGTAGCGCAGGTTAGCACTCATGCGTGGGTATGATCTCTCAACAATCTGCTGATACGATGTAGGTTCGCCCCAACCAGCCATCATCTTCACCATGCGGGCTGTGCTGAGTACTGCTTGTAGATCTGATTCAGTTAAGCTTTTCAGCCTTTGCTCAAGAGTTTGTGGTTCCCTTGATGTAGGGCCAAGATCACGTCTGATAGCCTCCATTAGATCATTTGTTTTGTTGGGTTGCATCAAGCCTGACATGGGATGATATTCCTTTAGTTGTATATGCGGTATTGTGAATATGTCTCTTGCCGTGAAACCTGTAACGAAAGGGATACGGGGTTTACGCTACTGACATGGAGACGTGTTAGGTGAACGAGTTAAAGCTTAAATACTGGTAAGTAGTTGATAACAAACAATACTTGTAAACCGCTATGGGTGTACGGGTGTAGGGTTACGCTAGGTATGCTTGGAAAACAGGGCCTAAAGTCACTGCACCTTCGGCTTTGTTGTACTTTGACTGTAGAAGCTCAGCAGCCACAGCCTTGTCCAAGTACTCAATTACCTTTGTAGAATAGCCGTACTGGTGCAGCGTACCTGCCCTGCGTGTGGTGATGTCGATACTATCGCCTGCATCATGTGCGAGTACGATGGATGCAGCCACTTGCTGGTGTAGCGCTTTATTCAAGCTGGCTCTGCGGTAGGGCAATGCACCGACTGCTTTGAGGATGGCTTCTAAAGTGGCTGTACGTTCATTGAACTCTGCACAGTCCGCAGCAAGCCGTTCTTCACTCGTGTCTAACAGCTTGAGACACCTTGTTATAGGCATAAACTTTGCCCCTGAGGCGATGTCTACAGGCTTATATACAACGCAAATGTGTAAGTATTTGGCCGAACAAGGTAATGAAGTCACCGTTCTTTGCGGACAACCTTACTTTCCCAATTGGGCGATTTACCGTGGGTGGAGCAAATTTATCTACACAAAACGCGATCATGGCAAAATTGATGTGACCCACTGTCCTCATTACATGCCGCGGAACCCGACGGGCATCAGGCGCATCATTCATCATGCGTCCTTTGCCTTTGCAATTTTGCCGATCTTAATTTGGTACAGTCGAACGAAGCGGTTCGATTTGGTTACAGTCGTCGCACCCTCTCTGATGAGCGCGCCGTTCGCTGTGGCCTTCGCGAAGGTTTCAGGGGCTCAATCACACCTGCATGTTCAGCACTTTGAGGTTGAGGCGGCCTTTGCGACCAAACTCATCAATGCGGAGGCGCTACTCGGACGCGTTGTACTTCGTTTTGAAAAGTGGTGCCTGAAGCGCTTTAACTTGGTTACTACGATTTCACCAAAAATGCGTCTGAAGCTCCACCAAAAGGGGGTCACACCCGATAAAACATATGAGTTGAGAAACTGGGCCGATACCAGCCGAATAAAACCGCAAGAGCCATCGCAGTCGTTCAAAAGGGAAATTCGGATCAGCACAGAATACGTTGCGCTCTACTCGGGTAATATCGGCAATAAACAAGGTATCGGGATTATAGTTGAGGCTGCGAAACTGCTGTCGCATCGCACTGACCTTACGTTCCTGATCTGCGGGAATGGTCCTGCACTGACAGATCTCAAGCGCAAAGCGTTAGGGCTGCCGAACCTCAGGTTTATTGACTTACAGCCGCTCGAGCATCTGTCTGACCTGCTGAGCATCGCGGATATTCACCTGATGCCCCAAATTGCAGATGCCGCTGACCTGTTGCTGCCATCAAAACTGACTAACATGTTTGCGTCAGGACGCCCTATTGTGGCCACTGCGGCACGTAGCACCGGCCTCGCGGATGAGATCAAGGGCGCAGGAATTGCCACGCCGCCTAGTGACGCGCCGAAATTTGCCCGCGCAATCGAACAGCTTTTGAACGACAAAGAATTACGCGCCGAGATGGGGAAAAGGCGCGCTTAATTGCGCTCACGCGTTGGGAAAAGAACTCAATGCTTACTCGATTTGAGGCACGTCTACCTGAACTGCTTGGCACGCCTAAACCAAAAGGTAAGCCACGCGGTAATCCACGCACATAGACACCTCAGATACCTCTGCTCTTTCCTTGAGCGCTCAAAACGCATATGCCAACGGGCAACACTATTGCAGGGCCGGATATGACAAACACACTCTACCAAAATGACCTCCCTGATGACTTGGATTTGGGTCCGGTCGTCGCGATTGACAGTGAAACGATGGGCCTACATCCGCACCGCGATCGTCTGTGTGTTATCCAGATGTCAGGCGGCGATGGAGACGCACATTTGGTACAGGTAGCAAAGGGCCAAACCGAGGCACCAAATTTGTGCCGCATGCTGACCGATCCAAACGTACTCAAGCTGTTTCACTATGGCCGGTTTGACATCGCGGCTATGGATAATGCCTTTGGCGCCCTAACTGCGCCGGTTTACTGCACAAAAATCGCTAGTCGCCTCATTCGCACATACACCGACCGGCACGGCCTGAAGAACCTGCTGCAAGAACTGTTGAGCGTGGACATTAGCAAGCAGCAACAATCCAGTGACTGGGGTGCCGAAAAACTTACTGACGCACAGCTGGAATATGCTGCAAGTGACGTGCTTTACCTGCACCGCTTGCGTGATGAGCTAAACATCCGCCTTGAGCGCGAAGGCCGCATGGAACTTGCACAACGGTGCTTTGACTTCCTGCCGACCCGTGCGCAACTTGATTTGGCTGGTTGGCCTGACAGCGATATTTTCGCGCACTCCTGATTTGGGCGGATACTAAATATGACTGATTTCAAAAGCCTTGGCCAAGATGTCATCCGTGCCGAAGCCGAGGCCCTTGAGACACTCGCCAATCAGCTTGGGGATAGTTTTGAAGCTGCAGCGAAGTTGATGCTTGCCGCGACAGGTCGGGTCATTCTTTGCGGGATGGGGAAATCTGGTCATATTGCGCGCAAAATAGCGGCCACGTTGGCAAGTACCGGCACGCCTGCACAGTTCGTACACCCCGCAGAGGCCAGCCACGGTGACCTAGGCATGATGGCGAAGGGTGATGTTGTTTTGCTTTTGTCAAACTCAGGTGAGACCCCTGAACTTGCGGACGTGATTGCACACACAAGGCGCTTCAATATTCCGTTAATCGGCATGGCGAGCCGCGCAGACAGCACCCTACTGACACAGTCGGATGTTGCTTTGGTCTTACCTCAACTCGGCGAGGCCTGTGGTACCGGCGTTGTTCCCACTATTTCGACAACCATGACCCTAGCGCTTGGTGATGCGCTTGCGGTCGTTCTGATGAAGCACCGTCAATTTACGCCTGCCAACTTCCGAGATTTTCACCCCGGCGGGAAACTCGGCGCACTGCTTTCAAAAGTCGGCGACCTGATGCACTTGGGCGATGCGGTGCCGCTGACTAAGGCAAGTACCTCAATGCAGGACGTGCTCATTACCATAAGTCAAAAAGGCTTTGGCGTGGTGGGTGTGACCGATGACAACGGCACCCTTAAGGGCATCATTACGGACGGTGACCTACGCAGACACATGGATGGGCTTCTTGACCTGACGGCAGGTGATGTGATGACTGCCGCGCCAAAAACTATCTCACCAGATGCACTTGCCGAAGAAGCCGTCGGGCAAATGAATGAACGCAAGATCACATGTCTGTTCGTTGTTGACCCAAAAGGACCAGCACAACCTTCTGGAATTTTGCACATCCATGACTGTTTGCGCGCCGGGCTGGGGTAGGATGGTTCGGGCGGACAACAGATATTCGCGACTGGTTGTTTGGCTAAAAATTATCCTGCCAATTGTCGGCCTTGTTCTGCTGTCCCTGCTGTTTTTGGTCGCACGACCCGCCACGGATGTCCAAAGCACCATCCCCTATGCCAAAGTCGAGATAGATGAGATTGTCGCGGATCAGCGCATTTCGGCACCCACATATTCAGGGGTCACTGCTGAGGGTGATGCTATTGAATTTAACGCTAAACTTGCCGCAACAAGTCCAGACAAACCCGACAGCATCACGTCTGACGGTATTTCAGCGCGGATTGATCTCAAAAGTGGTACGACAATCTCTCTGACGGCGCCACAAGCAAGCCTGGACGGACCGACCCAAACCGCGCGGCTTTCGGGAGGTGTTGAGGTGAATACTTCAGCTGGTGTGGTGGTGCGAACTGACGCCGTAAAAACATCGCTTGAGACAGCTACCCTGGTAACCGATGGGCCTGTGGAAGCCACCTCATCACTTGGCCAGATCACAGCCGGTCAGATGACTTTGATCCAGCAAAACCGTGGCGTCCATGTTCTGGTTTTCCAAAACGGCGTCCGAGTGATATACCAACCATAACTTCTGGAGAGCACCCTATGTTTTTGCGCTTTATCATTGCCGCTTTTCTTTCTGTTTCCTTCTGCGTTTCGGCAACAGCGCAACAAGTTGCATTTGGCAAAATTGCTAACAACCCAGATGCGGCACTTGAGATTACTGCTGACCAGCTCAGCGTTAATCAAGAAAACGGTACAGCCATTTTTGATGGTAACGTCGTGATTGGCCAAGGTGTGATGCGCCTTGCCGCAGGCCGTGTTTTGGTTGTCTATGCAGAGGGTGACCAAAAAATTGAGCGGCTAGAAGCGACCGGCGGTGTAACGCTAGTGAATGGTCAGGACGCAGCAGAAGCAGAGCGCGCCGACTATTCAATTGCAAACAACGAAGTCGTAATGAGTGGGAATGTCCTTGTAACCCAAGGTCCAAATGCGTTGACGTCTGAAAGTATGACACTTGACCTTGCAACTGGTACGGCACGTATGAACGGTCGCGTGAAAACAATCCTTAACACTGGGCAGAACTGATGCCAGATCTCAAAGTAACCGAAGGGTCCGCGGGACTACGTGTCAGAAACCTAAGTAAAAGCTACCGTAAACGGACCGTCATTCGAGACCTATCCATGACACTGGCGCGCGGTGAAGTTGTAGCTCTGCTGGGGCCAAACGGATGCGGTAAATCAACCTGCTTTTATTCAATTGCGGGCCTTGTCACACCTGAAGGTGGCCAAGTGACGATTGATGGCCGCGACGTAACGACCCTGCCAATGTATCGCCGCGCCAAACTGGGCATCGGCTACCTTCCACAAGAAATGTCCATTTTTCGTGGAATGAGCGTTGAAGACAACATCGGAGCAATCCTCGAAATTTCTGAGCCGGATCGCACTATTCGACGCAAACGGCTTGATGAATTATTGTCTGAATTCTCGATTGAGCATTTACGCCGCGCCTCGGCACTTACACTTTCGGGTGGCGAGAGACGCCGCGTTGAGATTGCCCGCTGCCTTGCCGCTGACCCCAAATATGTGCTGCTGGATGAGCCATTTGCTGGCGTAGATCCCATTGCGGTTGGTGAAATTCGCACCCTCGTTTCAGATCTCAAAACACGCGGTATTGGGGTTTTGATTACGGATCACAACGTGCGGGAAACTCTCGAAATTGTTGATCGTGCTTACATCATGCACAGCGGAACAATCTTGATGAGTGGCACCGCAGCAGAGGTCGTAGCGGATGAAAAAGTGAAGCAAGTTTACCTCGGCCAAAATTTTCGCATTTCATAACCAGCGCGCAATCTCACTTGACAGATCGCACTGATCCAGCGCCAAATGAAGCTAATGAAAGTGGCCAGACCCATCTTTTTTAGCCTGATACTCGGTTGTCACCGCGCCCTTTCATTCAGCCAAAAGTTACCATTTCTTTACATTCATGCGTCAGGCCATGTTGGGCAGAAACGGTTCAAATAACACTGGAGACTTCATGCGCTATCAAATCACTGGCAAGCAAATCGACATCGGCGACGCACTTCAAACACATGTCAAAAGCGAACTTAATGACATCGTTGAGAAATACGCAGAACGACCGACGGACGCCAATGTGGTTTTTTCAAAAAGCGGTCATGAACACGTCTGTGAAGCGACCATCCATCTTTCAACCGGACTGACCGCGCAGGCAAAGGCTCATGCGACCGAAATCTATGCGGCATTCGATGAATGTGCTGAGAAAATGGAAAAGCAGTTACGGCGCTACAAACGGCGCCTGAAGGACCACCATATCAAGCGGAAAGAACCGGTTGAACAATTGGGGGCTTCCTCTTATATCCTCGCGGTAAGTGAGGGCGTTGACGATAGTGAACCGGAAACGTTGCAGCCTATGATTATTGCGGAAGTTGAAACCAAAGTTTCAACAATGTCAGTCGGTGAAGCGGTTATGCAGATGGAGATTTCCGGAGCGCCAGTGGTGATTTTCCGGAACGAGAGTAACAGTGCGTTTGGGGTCGTCTACAAACGCGACGATGGTAACATTGGGTGGATCGAGCCCAAAATGTAACAGGGCATCGGCGCATCAGCCGAAAAGAGCAGTACAATGAACCTAAGCGATATCCTTACACCAAACGCCATCCGCGTCTTGGGCAACGTCAGCAGTAAAAAACGACTGCTGCACGATGTGGGTGACATCGCGAATGCGTGCTACGACCTTCAAGGTGCGCGATTGATTGAGGCCCTTATGGAGCGCGAAGCGCTTGGGCCAACGGGAGTAGGGCACGGTGTTGCCCTACCTCACGCGCGGCTTGATGATATCAACACTGTAAAAGGTGTATTTCTTCGTCTTGAACGCCCCGTAGATTTTGGAGCAGTTGATCGCCAGCCTGTTGATCTTGTGTTTGCTTTGTTTGCACCCCGCGACAGCGGTGTTTCGCACCTCAAAGCGCTGGCTCTAGTATCGCGGACATTGCGCGATGAAGCTATTTGCGAGAAGGTTCGCGCAAATAACGACCCATCAACGCTGTACGCAGTTTTGACTGCTCAGAATATCTCAAAAGCAGCCTAGTTTTTCCAAGCTGAGAAACCGAACGCCATATAGCCGCGCTGGTACGCCTCGCGGCACGCGCGTTCGACTTCAGCATCGTATATTTCTGCCAGTTCGAACTCAGCACTTGTGTCAGACTGCGTTAAGGCCGGACACGCGCTTCATCGATCGCGTATTGGATCAGCGGGCGGTCAACCAATGTCATAATCTCTTTTGGCACTGATTTGGTCGCAGGCAAAAACCGCGTGCCCAAACCTGCCACGGGGAAAATAGCTTTTGTCACCTTTTTTCGCATCTGTCGAACCTTACGCAGTATTTAGGCACAGGCTTCTTGCCCGAATATGTCACCAGTAAGGCAAATATATGGACCAAAATACATTTCCCCAGCGGTAGGAAAGCTAAACACGGCTATGCCGTTGTAATCAAGCTTGGCCCATATCGCGCAGCATCTTCTCAATCAAAGGCACGTCTTCAGGATTATTTAGCTCCCAGAACTTTGCGCCACGGGCCTCAACCTCAACACACATCATGGGGCGTGCACGCTCCAAGAACCGAAGCTGCTCAAGACCCTCAAGCCCTTCCAGCGGGCCAGCATCCCATGCAGGATAGGCCATCAACGCCGCGGGCCGATACGCATAGACTCCAACGTGATGAAACACAGGCGTGGCATCTTGTGCATCAAAGTCTTGTGCGACGAACGGGATAACTTCTTTGCTGAAATAGAGCGCGTTATTATCCGCGCCAAACACAGCCGTTGTCCCACCAACGCGACCATGCTTGCGGTCATTCAAAAGGCTGTTCAGCGTCTCACCATCACACCGCAAAACCGGCGTGGCCACATCTGCGGTTGGCGTATTTTTCAGCCCATCGATCAATGCCCCAACAAACCACGGCGGCGTAAGCGGCGCGTCACCTTGTAGGTTCACTACAATATCGTGGTCCGCACCAAGGTTCGCATAGGCTTGTGCGCAACGCTCTGTACCATTGGCACAGCTCTCTGACGTCATCACGACCTCGGCACCAAAACTCTCTGCCGCTTGGCGAATACGGTCATCATCCGTAGCGACAACAACTTTATCCGCACCCTTCACGGCCATCGCTGCTCGCCAAGACCGCTCAATTAAACTGCGCTTTGTGCCGTCAGCGCCGGTAAGTTCAACAAGTGGCTTACCAGGATACCGCGTACTGGCGAACCGCGCAGGAATTACGATGAGAACAGACATATCTAAACTCGCTTAAGATCAACGCCCGGTGCGTGGGCAATAAAGAACGGGTTTGCATAATCACTTTTGCCGTATTTGAGCGGCGTATGATCGTCAAAACGAATAACCGCACCACCCGCACCATTCAGTACCGCATGACCCGCTGCCGTATCCCACTCCATCGTGCGACCCAAGCGCGGGTAGATATCAGCCTCACCCGTCGCAATCAGACAAAACTTCAGCGACGATCCCGCGCTTTTCATATCGCTGACCGAATATTTATTGATGTAATCATCTGTCGCCTGATCGCGGTGAGACTTTGAGGCAACAACAAGCAGGGCTGCATTATCAGGGGATGACACAGCGATCTTCACCTGCCGACTCACTTTATCTTTTGCAAAAGGTCCTGCCTCTTCAACACTTTCACCCGATGCATTTGTGTAAAACAACCGCTCACGGGCAGGCGCGTAAACAACCCCACGTGTCGGCACGCCGTTTTCAACAAACGCAATGTTCACTGTAAAATCACCACGCCGGTTGATGAACTCTTTCGTGCCATCAAGGGGGTCAACAATGATAAACGTATCCGCCGTTTGCGTATGGGAGGCAGACTGCTCCTCTGTCACCAAGAGCACATCAGGAAAGGCTACTCGCAAACCCGCAGATATAAGCGCATCCGCGGCCTCATCAGCGGCCGTTACAGGGCTATCGTCTGACTTGGTTTTAACATCAAAATCATCCGCTTCATAGATTTCCATAATCACATCACCAGCGCGCAAAGCTAACTCGCGGAACACCGCTTCCATCTTTGTGAAATCCAAAACTGTTACTCCCGATGTCGAAATCGTTGATAAATTAGCGAAAAAGCGTATGATCTTGCGTAAGGCTTATGCAACTCTGGTAATGAAACAGCAAGATTTCTGTGAAACCTATGGGTCGCGCGTTGAGCAGGATAGTAAATGTTTAGTTTTGAAGCACGGCCTACCGGGCGCCGAAAAGCCGTTGGTTTACTTGAGTTAATCTATCATGGGATCGTCCGTGACGTCCGCAAAAGTCATGGCAACGCCTTCTTGGCGTTGCTTACCAACATGCTGCAGACAATCATCTTTGTCGTGGCATTCTACGTTATGTTTTCCGTACTAGGCCTGCGCGGCGCAACATTGCGCGGTGATTTCTTGCTGTACATCATGTCGGGTATCTTTTTGTTCCTGTGCCATACCAAAGCACTAAGCGCAGTTGTCAGTTCAGAAGGTCCGGCATCAGCAATGATGAAGCATGCCCCCATGACCACAGCAATTGCCATATGCTCCTCTGCGCTAGGATCTCTTTATATACAGTTGCTATCGCTATTCTTGGTTCTGTTTGGCTATCACGTTATCTTCACACCGGTCGTCATCGAAGACCCAATGAGCGCGCTTGGCATGCTGCTTTTGTCTTGGGCCAGCGGCGTTGCAATTGGGATGGTTCTATTGGCGCTCAAACCATGGATGCCGGCTGTTGTTGGCATCTTCACCCAAGTGTACAGTCGCGCCAACATGATTGCCTCAGGCAAGATGTTCGTAGCCAATACGCTGCCAAGTTTTATGTTGGCAATGTTCGATTGGAACCCACTCTTTCACACAATCGACCAAGCCCGTGGCTTTGTGTTCGTTAACTACAACCCGCGCTACACAGATTGGGAATATGCGGCCCTTATCACGGTCATATTCCTAATGATTGGTCTGATGGGTGAGTTTTATACCCGCAAACACGCCTCCGTCAGCTGGAGCGCGCGACCATAAGCCGGCTTAAGTTGCAACACGGAGCGTCAGGTTAAGCCGGCCGCCGTTGGGCAAAAGCCGTGATGAACCACCTTTGATGCGGTCAATACCGTGATAGGCAAGACGGGCCTGTCCGCCCATCACAACAACATCCCCTGATTGCAGCCAGATGCTTTCCGTAGTGCCCCCACGCTCAAGGCCACCAACACGCAGCAAGCCTTCCTCCCCGAGCGAGATGGAAACAACGGGCCACTGAAAATCCGCCTCATCATGATCGCGGTGCAACCCCATGCGGGCTGCTTCGTCATAAAAATTGATCAAGCAACTGTCAGGTAACGGCGCGTCGCGTGTGACGCTGCTCCACACATCAAGGATTTTGCGCGGAATGGCGGGCCAAGCCACGCCAGCAGGATGACGCGTTGCATACTGATAACCCGAAGCAGTTGCGGTCCACCCAACGCGTCCCGCCGAAGTCATTCTGACAGACATCTGACGACCGGATGGCGTTTGTGGTCTCATCAATGGTGCCGCCTTAACAATGCCCCGGACTGCATCGACCAACTGCCGCTGTGCGCCAATATCCAATGCAGTTTTGTAAATATGAAAGCCCCGAATGCTTAAAGTGGGTCGCATTATCACTTTCCTTCAAATTTCGGTGCATTTATCCAAGGCGCGCCGCTTGCAGCGCCCTACACCCCTCCCTATATACGCTGCGAGCTGGGTTGTCCCTCTGTGGACGCCCTTCACCTTGGGATTGAGGCTTGGATGCCGGACATAGGGTCCGCGCCTCACGACATCGCCGGAAAAAGAGGATGACAATTCATGGCTAAAGTTATTGGTATTGACCTTGGGACAACAAACTCCTGCGTCGCCATCATGGATGGTTCGCAGCCCCGTGTTATTGAGAATGCAGAAGGCGCGCGCACGACCCCATCAATCGTTGCATTTACAGACGACGAGCGTCTTGTAGGCCAGCCTGCAAAACGCCAAGCAGTCACAAACCCAGAGAACACTGTTTTCGGTGTTAAGCGTCTTATCGGCCGCCGCGCCGATGATGAGCATCTGGCAAAAGACAAAAAGAACATGCCTTTCGCTGTTATCAACGGCGGCAACGGCGACGCTTGGGTCCAAGCCCAAGACGAAAAATACAGCCCTTCACAGATTTCAGCGTTCATTCTGCAAAAGATGAAAGAAACTGCTGAATCGTACCTCGGCGAAGATGTAACACAGGCGGTCATTACCGTTCCTGCATACTTCAACGATGCACAACGTCAGGCAACAAAAGACGCCGGCAAAATCGCTGGTCTCGAAGTTCTACGTATCATCAATGAGCCAACAGCAGCGGCCTTGGCCTATGGCTTGGATAAAAAAGAGACACAAACCATCGCGGTTTATGACCTTGGTGGCGGTACATTCGACGTAACGATCCTTGAAATTGACGATGGTTTGTTCGAAGTGAAATCAACCAACGGTGATACGTTCCTTGGTGGTGAAGACTTTGACATGCGCATCGTGAACTACCTCGCGGATGAGTTCAAAAAAGCGAATGGCGTCGACCTGACCCAAGACAAGATGGCGCTTCAGCGTTTGAAAGAAGCCGCTGAGAAAGCAAAGATTGAGCTTTCTTCTGCAAGCCAGACTGAAATCAACCAGCCCTTCATCTCAATGGACGGCAAAACAGGCCAGCCGCTTCACTTGGTTGTTAAACTGACACGCGCGAAACTAGAAAGCCTTGTCGGTGATTTGATCAAAGCGTCAATCAAGCCATGCCAAGCGGCCCTGAAAGACGCAGGTTTGTCTGTTGGTGACATCGACGAGGTTGTCCTTGTTGGTGGTATGACACGTATGCCAAAGGTCATCGAAGAAGTGACAAAATTCTTCGGTAAAGAGCCAAACAAAGGCGTGAACCCAGATGAAGTTGTTGCCATGGGCGCAGCAATTCAAGCCGGTGTTCTGCAAGGTGACGTGAAAGACGTTGTCCTGCTTGACGTAACGCCGCTTTCGCTTGGTATTGAGACCCTTGGTGGTGTGTTCACACGTCTTATCGACCGCAACACAACGATCCCAACTAAGAAGTCACAAACCTTCTCAACTGCTGAAGACAACCAGAATGCCGTGACAATCCGCGTATTCCAAGGCGAGCGTGAGATGGCTGCAGACAACAAAATCCTCGGTCAGTTCAATCTCGAGGATATTCCACCCGCACCACGCGGCATGCCGCAAATCGAAGTGACCTTCGACATCGACGCCAACGGCATCGTGTCTGTAGGCGCGGCTGACAAAGGCACTGGTAAAGAGCAGAAGATCACGATCCAGGCTTCTGGTGGCTTGTCTGATGAAGACATCGAAAAAATGGTCAAAGATGCTGAGGATAACGCCGAAGCGGATAAAGATCGTAAGGAACTTGTTGAAGCCAAGAACCAAGCCGAGAGCCTCGTCCACTCGACTGAAAAGTCCATGGAAGAGCACGCGGACAAAGTGGATCCCACAACAATCGAAGCGATTGAGTTGGCAATTGCTGCACTAAAAGATGATCTGGAAACAGAAGACGCTGGTAAGATCAAAGGCGGCATCCAGAACGTAACTGAAGCTGCGATGAAACTTGGTGAAGCGATCTATAAATCAGCGCAAGAAGAAGCCGCTGGTGAGGAAGCCGCACCAGAAGATGGCAACGCCGGTGTTGATGATGACATCGTAGACGCTGACTTCGAAGATCTGGACGACGAACGCGCCTAATCCGCGCTAAAGAGCCAATGAAGCCAGCCCGCATCCCTGTAAGACGGGTGGGCTGGCTTTTACGTTCCAAAGGGGGAGACCACCCATGGCAAAACGTGACTATTATGAAATTCTAGGGGTCTCAAAAGGCGCATCAGCTGATGAGATTAAAAAGGGCTATCGCACCAAAGCGAAAGAACTACACCCCGACCGTAATGCTGATAATTCAAACGCCGAGGCAATGTTCAAAGAAGCGAACGAAGCCTACGAAGTGCTGAAAGACGCAGAGAAAAAAGCTGCTTACGATCGTTACGGCCACGCAGCTTTTGAAAGCGGTATGGGCGGCGGCCGACAAGGTGGCGGTTTTGGTGGCGGGAACGGTGACTTCTCAAGCGCCTTTTCCGATGTGTTTGATGATCTGTTTGGTGACTTCATGGGCGGACAGCGCGGTAGTGGCGGTCGGACACGCGCCAGCCGCGGCTCTGACTTGCGCTACAACTTGCGCGTCACCCTTGAAGAAGCTTTCGCCGGCAGCCAAAAAACCATCAACGTCCCAACATCTATTAACTGTGATACATGTACTGGCACTGGTGCAGACGGTGGGGCCGAACCCGAGACCTGTCCAACGTGTTCAGGCATGGGCAAAGTCCGTGCGCAACAGGGCTTCTTTACCGTAGAGCGCACCTGTCCTACCTGCTCCGGTATTGGCCAGATCATCAAGAACCCGTGCAAAACATGTGGCGGTGCTGGCCGGACAGAAAAAGAGCGTTCCCTTTCTGTAAACATTCCTGCTGGTGTTGAAACCGGCACCCGTATCCGCCTTGCTGGCGAAGGCGAGGCCGGAATGCGCGGTGGACCGACCGGTGATCTTTATATTTTCATCGAAGTCGCAGAGCATGAAATATTTGAGCGTGACGGGCAAAGCCTGTTCTGCCGCGTGCCTGTTTCAATGACGTCTGCCGCTCTTGGTGGCGACATTGAGGTGCCTACGATTGATGGTGGGCGGTCACGAGTGAAAATTCCGGGCGGCAGCCAATCGGGACGCCAAATGCGTTTGCGCAGCAAAGGTATGCCCGGGCTTCGCGGTGGCGGCGCGGGCGATATGTTCATCGAAATGGCCGTTGAAACGCCTGTGAATCTCACATCTAAGCAGAAAGAGCTTCTGCGCGAGTTCGAAAAACTGAGCGAAGACAACAACCCACAATCATCAAGCTTCTTCTCAAGCGTCAAAAGCTTTTGGGAAACGATGAAGGGTTAACTGATTTTTTAGAGAATCGGCGCATTTATGAAGTGTCATGAGTGCGCCAGATCAGTTTTCTGAAAACCAAATGCCCTTGTTCGAGGGCCAAGAACTTCTCTTTACCGGCCCAAAAGGCGGGGAGCTAAGTTACGTCAAAGATCATAGGCAACGTCTTCATCACC
>JAHEEK010000013.1:0-30291 GCA_024640765.1 Thalassobium sp.
ATGCTAAAACTGCCTCTGCTCTGTGTCTTGATACCTTTGTTGAGCAGGGTGGGGCGCAGTGACTTTACTATCCAGCCATTGAGCTCTGCTTCGTCCAGTACACGGTTAAGTGCTGAGTTGTGATCGTTGATGGTACTCTGTGCTGGCACCTTGCCATTCTGCGCCGTACGCCACGCATCAAACGCTGTTACAGCTGCCAAATCCAGCTTGGCTATGTCTGTACCCCCAAAGTAGGGTATTAGCCACTTATTGAGCACTTGTATGTAGTCTTTGTACGCCTGCTAGCCCACGCCTTCACGTATTTCTGTTTCCATACGTGCAATGGCGTGACGAGCTACATCTTTGAATTTCCGGGTAGTGGCTGGAAACTTGTTTTGAATGCGAGCATCAACTTCGTAGTACAGGCGCTGCGCTACTTCTTTAGCAGCTTCTAAGTCATCAGTCTTAGTTGTTTTGATAAGTCGTTTGCCGCTTGGCAGTGTTAGGCGAGCGTACTAGTTGTCGCTGCCCGCTCGTTTATCCAGTCTGAGTTTTTTGTGAATTTGTATGGAATTCACACCGTAACTCATCTGACAATTCCTCTAACTGATGCCCTCAAATATTAGCATTGGAATCGCCAAATCTACACCGATATTTTGTGTACGAATTGTGTGCAAAAAATATTACTACTACATGTTGTCTCGGAGTGTGGATTTTAGCTGAAATATACAAGATATTGTGGAGGCGAGTACCGGAATCGAACCGGTGTACACGGATTTGCAATCCGCTGCGTCACCACTCCGCCAACTCGCCTCGTGCGTTTGCAGTGCAATCGCGTGGTGTAGCGTTGACTTAGCCGTGCGTTTGCCATTGCACAACCCAAAATCGTCTGCTGTGTACTGGCTGCGAACGCCATTGCAGCCTTCTTTGTGCTGTGGCAAAAGCACTGATATATCCAGCAGCCAACGGGATCTACGATATGAGCGATTTTGCAATACGCCGCCGCATGATGGTCGACACACAAGTGCGCCCGTCGGACGTCACGAAGTTCCCGATTATTGATGCAATGCTGTCGATCCCACGTGAAGTCTATGTACCATCCGGAAAACGTGAGGCGGCCTATATGGACGGCGAAGTAGCATTGGGCGCGGGCCGTGTTTTGTTAGAAGCACGCAGCTTTGCCAAGCTTCTTGATGGGCTGACCATAGACACTGATGATCTTGTTCTCGACGTGGCCTGTGGGCATGGCTACTCCACGGCGGTTCTGGCACATATGGCTGCGGCTGTTGTTGGTGTGGAAAGTGATGCGGAGATGGCCGAGATTGCTCAGAGCAATCTGTCAGAAAACAACATCGATAACGCGGCCGTTAAAGATTGTGGGTTAGCGGAAGGGGCTGCTTCTGAGGGGCCGTTTGATGTGATCGTGATCAACGGTGGCGTGGAGTTTGTGCCGGATGCGTTGCTAGCACAGCTAAAAGACGGCGGCCGTATCGGTGCGATTATGATGGAAAACGCGCTTGGGCGGGCCATGATCGGTCACAAACAAGACGGTAAAGTGAGCTGGCGTTTTGCATTTAACGCAACTGCGCCGATCCTGCCGGATTTCCAAGCGGCAACTGCCTTTCAGCTTTGACACTCTGAAAACTATACTAGATAGTTCAGTTAAGGTGGGGCGCGGTTTTCGCGCCCCGTAGCTGATCTCTAGGAAGCTTTTCTAATGTTCTCAACGCCTCGTCGTCCAGCGTATTTTCTTGCAACCGCCATCACCGTCTTTGTAACTCTGCTGCCTCAGGCGTCTGCTGCGGACAACTTAAAAGATGCGTTGATCGGGGCCTACAAACATTCGGGTCTGTTGCACCAGCAGCGCGCGCTGCTACGTGCTGCTGATGAAGATGTGGCGCAATCAATGGCTGCGCTGAAGCCGGTCATTGCTTTTTCTGCGGCGGCGACTGGCACAAACGCAAATGCTTTGAATTCCTTTGATTACAGCGCTTCAGGAACACTTTCGGCGCAGATCACACTTTATGATAACAATCGCTCACGGCTTGGGGCAGAGGCCGCCAAAGAAGCTGTTCTGGCGGGTCGTGAAGGGCTTGTTTTGGCTGAACAGCAGATTCTGTTCCGCGCGATTGACGCATACTTGAATGTACGCCGTCAGCGCCAGTTGGTGGCGCTTCGCAATAACAACCTGACCTTGCTGAACCGCGAATTGCGCGCCGCTCAGGACCGCTTTGATGTAGGTGAAATGACGCGAACAGATGTTGCCCTTGCAGAGGCCCGTATGGCCAGCGCGCGTGGTGATCTGGCGTCTGCGCAAGGTGCGCTTGGCCGTGCAACGGCGGAATATGCAAATGCAGTTGGGCGCAAGCCGGGTGATTTGCAAGCGGTTGAGCCTGTTCCAAGTCCTGCAAAATCAATCGCTGCGGCGGCAGAATTTGCACAACGAAACCACCCAAGCACAAAGCGTGCGCAGCGTGAAGTGACCGTTGCGGACTTGAATGTAGCACGCGCCGAAGCTGCTATGAGGAGCACAGTAACGCTGACGGGCCGTATCGGGGTTGATGATGATTTTGACACGACCGAAACCGCCCAGATCGAGCTAAGCCAGCCAATTTACCAAGGTGGGCGTCAGTCGTCCCTAGTGCGACAAGCTCAAGCGCGTCGTGACGCAAGTTTGGCAAACGTGCATGTAGCGAGCAACGATGTGCGACAATCAGTTGAGAACGCCTTTGCGGATTTGTCCATTGCACGGGCGCAAATTCAGTCGGCCGAGCGTCAGGTGCGCGCGGCACAAACGGCATTTAACGGGGTGCGTGAAGAAGCAAAGCTTGGTGCACGGACGACACTTGATGTGCTCGACGCTGAGCAGGAACTGTTGAACGCGCGCACACAGCGCATCAGCGCGTTGATCGACGAACGGCGTGCATCCTACGGTGTGCTGGTTTCAATGGGTCTTTTGACCGCTGATTATCTGAAGCTTGGTATTCAGACATATGATCCCGCTGGTTACTATGAGTTGGTCAAAGATGGTCCGACGAAAAAATCCAAGCAGGGCCAACAGCTTGATCGTATTCTCAAAGGTCTTAACAAGTAAGCACATTACGCGTGTGATTTACTGTGTGAGCAGCAACCTGTTGTTGCGCGCGGGATGCTCGGCTAGTGTCGCGGTAAGCAACTTACGGGCAAACTCAATGTCGGACACAGTCAATAACGCAGATATCGAAGACGTTTTGTCGTCTATTCGTCGATTGGTCGCCGATGATGCACCTGCGCGCCAGAGAGCGGCGGAGACACCAGCTGCAGAACCTACGTCAGAGGCGCAAAAACCTGCTGCACGGCTGTTGCTGACCGAAGCGTTGCGCATGGATCTCGATGAGGCGGCGGATACAGCAGCTGCTACCGCACCGATTGAGCATGCAGTTGCCACAGCGGCCGCAGCTGAGATCGAAGATAACGTAGTGGCGTTTTTTACCGGTGACGCGAAATCCACTGCGTCTCAGGTGCCCCCATATGAGGATCAAGAAGCTGAGGCGGCGCTTTTGTCGGATGCTGATCTGTCCTCAGTCGTGGCGGATGAGGTCTGTGCAGAAACGTCGGCAAATTCAGCTGAAGACAACAACATGTTCCAAGAGCATGTGATGGATGAGGATGCTCTGCGCGAGTTGATCGGCAAACTTGTCCGAGAGGAACTTCAGGGCGAGTTAGGCGAGCGGATCAGCCGTAATGTCCGAAAACTGGTACGGCGCGAAATCCACCGCGCAATGGCAAGTATCGATCTGGATTAGGCCGTAGATCCGCGTATATCAGCGGCGCATGCCAACAAAGTGTCGATATCCATATGCTTCTCTAGGTGATCAGCAAGCGCATCAAGCGTGGCCTCTACATCGCCTTGATAATCAAGCTGCCTGGATGTGCCGCCCAATTCTGCAAGGTAGGCTGCGCGAAATTTATCTGCTGCAAAAAGCCCGTGCAGATAACACCCTTTGATCCTGCCATTCGCGGATGCGGCCCCCTCAGAGCGCCCATCTAGGGTCAACCAAGAGGCGTCGCAGTCTTTGCCTGTCGTTTTGCCTAAGTGAATTTCATACCCTTCAACTGGGTGGCCGGATGCTGTGTGAAATGCGGATGATAAGCTAAGGCGTTTTTGGGGGTGCATGACCGTTTCAACGTCAAGCAGACCCAGCCCATCGACGGAACAAGCCGGTCCCTCAATGCCATCGGGATCATGGATTTTGCTCCCCAACATCTGATAACCACCGCAAATACCCAAAACATGACCGCCACGCCGCACATGGGCCTGCAGATCGATGTCCCAGCCTTGTCGCTTGAAATGGGCCAGATCGGCGATCGTTGATTTACTGCCCGGTATCAAAACCAGCTGCGCATCAGCGGGCAGGGGGCGTCCGGCCTCAATGATTTCAACTGTGATGTCCGGCTCGGACGAAAGCGGGTCCAGATCGTCAAAATTTGCAATGCGACCAAGGCGCGGCACGGCAATCTTGAATGCGCCACCGGTTCGGCTGGCAACATCCATCACGTCTTCGGCAGGCAGTTTCCACGCATCGGCAAACCAAGGGATCACGCCCAACGACGTCCAGCCGGTGTGATCCATGATTGCGGTTAGCCCCCCATCAAATAGGGTCGTATCGCCGCGAAATTTATTGATGCCGAATGCCTTAATCCGCGCGCGGTCCTCGGAGGGTAGCACCACATGGGTGCCGACCAGTTGGGCAATAACGCCGCCGCGATCAATGTCACCGATTAGGACCACGGGAACCCCTGCGGCTTCGGCAAAACCCATGTTCGCAATGTCGCCCGCGCGCAAGTTGACCTCCGCAGGTGAGCCCGCGCCTTCGATGATCACCAGATCGGTGGTGCTTGCGAGACGGTGAAAACTTTCAAGGACGGCTTGCATAAGCTTGGGTTTTGCTTTGGCGTAATCACGTGCTTTGAGTGTGGCAACGCGCTCGCCTTGTACGATGACTTGTGCACCAATGTCGGTTTCGGGTTTGAGCAAAACGGGGTTCATATCCGTGTGCGGGGCCACGCCACACGCCATTGCTTGAAGCGCTTGGGCGCGGCCGATTTCGCCCCCATCTTCAGTGACAGCGGCGTTGTTGGACATGTTTTGCGGCTTGAACGGGCGCACGCTCATGCCGCGCCGTACGCACGCACGCGCGATGCCAGCCACCAAGATCGACTTGCCCACATTTGAGCCGGCACCTTGTATCATGATTGCTTTTGTCATTGTGCCCCCTCGCGTTAACTGTGTTTACATTGACCCGCAGCGGAGGGCTACGATGAACACACCGGCACATCTGATTTTTGGACTGGCGGTATTTGGCCGCCCGAACGCGTCACGGGTCACTGCTGCCGCATTGGCCGGTGCGCTGATCCCTGATGCATCACTTTATGTGATGGCAGGGTGGTCACTGTTTGTGATGGGAATTGATCCGCGCATTGTGTTCGGCGAGCTTTACTTTTCCGATCTCTGGCAGGCCGTTTTTCGGATCGATAACAGTTTTATTTTATGGGGGGGCTGGCTTTGCCGCGGCGCTTTGGTGGCGGCTGGATTGGGCAATTGCTCTTTGCGGCGCGGCTCTTTTACATCTGCTGTTTGATTTTCCGCTGCATCATGATGATGGGCGGGCACATTTCTGGCCCCTAACGGATTGGATTTACCAAAGCCCGCTCAGCTATTGGGATCGCAATCATTATGCTGGGATTGTCGCGGCGATTGAAATGGGGATGAGCCTGATTGCTGGCGTTTTCATTGTACGACGTTTTTGGGGCAGCAAACTGATCGTCGGCTTGAGCGGTGTATTGATTGCGGTACAGGTTGTGCCTGGCTTGATCTGGGCGTTTGTGTTTTAGCCTGAAATTAACGGGGATAGCCGCGTTAAATCGCTTATAAAAAATGCGCCCTAAATACTAAGACGCATTCTATAAATTCTTTTGCAGTGAGGTTCGCAGTACGCTTAAGCGGCTTCGGCCTGTGCTGCGTTGCGACGCTCGCTTTCTTCACGGCTAAGTGCCACGGATGTCCGTACGCCCTTGCCAACAAAATCCATCAAGCCTTCGACAACACGTTCGTTCGGATCAATACCTGCGCAGCTTAGAACTTCGCGACCATCACGCGAACGTGCCCAACGGGCGATTTGGTCTGGACCATTTCCGTATTTCTTGTCATCAGCGATCGCGTCGTCCAATGCGGCCAGCACCACCGCTGCAAATAGCTTGCGTGCGCGGTTGCCTTGTTCGTTGTTAAATGCAGTGCCATCAACGAAATCTTGCATCTCGTCTCCTAAATACAGTTGGTCTTGTTCTCGGCGTTGGGTCGTTATGGACCATTCAATACGATTCGGGGAAGTATTTTTTGCATGGCTGTCATGATGAAAACGCATGGCTTTTTACCGAATTGTAATAATCGGCCCTCGCTTGCCAGTTTCTCTTACCAAAGATATAGGCGCTGTTAATAGTATATCAACACTTGCGGGACATCCGACCTATGCCAAAAATTAACGGAAACGAGATTAGACCAGGTAATGTTTTGGAACATAACGGCGGGCTTTGGGCCGCTGTTAAAGTAGACCATGTGAAGCCGGGCAAGGGCGGTGCTTTTGCTCAGGTTGAGATGAAGAACCTTCGTAACGGCTCAAAGCTTAACGAGCGTTTTCGCAGTGCCGACAAAGTTGAGCGCGTCCGCCTTGAGCAAAAAGACCAGCAGTTCCTTTTTGAAAGCGACGGCATGCTGACGTTCATGGATACCGAGACTTATGAACAAATTGAACTGCCCGCAGATATTTTGGGCGAGCGCCGCGCATTTTTGCAAGACGGCATGACCATCGTCATCGAATACCACGAAGCCGAAGCGCTTAACGCAACGCTGCCACAAAAAGTGGTGTGTAAAGTTGTTGAGACAGAGCCAGTCGTGAAAGGTCAGACAGCCGCAAACAGCTTTAAGCCGGCGGTTCTGGATAACGGGTTCAAAGTAATGGTACCGCCGTTTGTTGGTCAGGATGAAGACATCGTCGTGAACACAGAAACGATGGAATACGCAGAGCGCGCCTAATCGACAACGGTGAGGGCGGTTTCATCTGCCCTCATCCCTTTGGCGCGGTCAAATCTGATGTGTGCCAGTCCCAAATTCCCCGACACTGAATAAAGATGACCCGCAGGCTTGCCGTCCTTGGTGATGGGGGTATCGGCCTTTGCGCTGCCGTCATGGGCGACTTTAACTAGGCCCTTTTTCAGCTCGGTCTTATGTTTCATCCGGGCACAAATCTCCTGCCCGACAAAACATCCCTTTTTGAAGTCTATGCCGTTCAGGCGCTCGAACCCCGCCTCAAGAATGTAGGTGTCGGGCGTCAGCTCAATCCCTGTTTGCGGCACGGCTAAACGTACGCTCAGGGCTGAAAGTGCGTCCGCTGTGATCGCTGAAGGCGCGCTGCTATCGATTGCGGTGCTATAGGCGCGATGGGGCAATTCATGGTGGCGCGGATCAGCATGGCCGCTGCCAAGCGATACGGACAGATCACTTTGCGCAATGACCACATCTGCGCGCAGTTTATACATGTTCAGCCGCGTGAACAGTAGGCTGGCGTGGGTGCTGGCCACATCAAGTAACACTTGCTCCGCGTCATTGAGTAAGAAGAAATCAGCAACAAATTTACCCTGCGCGGTCAACAGCGCCGCATATGTGAACGGGCTCTGCGCATCAAATGAATTGGTGATGAGCCCTGCCAGAAAGCTATGACGGTCAGGCCCTGTGATTGTAAAAACGGTGCGGTCGATCATGGGTTATGCCTACAGTTAATTACGTTGAGCGGCGGAACAGGTTAGTCAGTGACGTCCAAATACTCGGGGCCTCTTCGGCCTCGGACGGGGTGCTGAGATACGGTGCGCGGTGCACTGTTTTGCCGTCTTTGAATTGTGCAGCATGAAGGGCGGCATATGCACCTCCAAGTGCCATCAGTGCCCCGTGGCTGCCTTCCTCAATGACGCGCCCACGGTCCATCACCACGATCTTGTCGGCGTTTTGAATTGTCGACAAGCGGTGTGCGATCACAAGTGTTGTGCGGCCTTTTGAAAGCTTCTCAAGTGCATCTTGGACCAGTTTTTCCGATTGGGTGTCGAGAGCCGATGTCGCCTCGTCCAAAAGCAAGATCGGCGTGTCGCGCAAAAGCGCGCGCGCGATCGCAACGCGCTGTCGTTGTCCGCCAGACAGCGCTGACCCCCGCGGGCCCGCGGGGGTATCAATGCCTTGCTCAAGCTTAGGCAAAAACGCACTGACGTGGGCCGCATCAAGGGCAGCGGCAAGCTGTTCGTCTGTGACGTTGCTCTGACCTAACAAAATGTTTTCGCGGATGGTTTCATCAAAGAGCAGCGCGTCTTGGGTCACCACGGAATAAAGCGAACGCAGCGCGTTGATGTCAAATTGAGTAATGTCCGTATCGCCCAACATAACCTGACCGGCGCTTGGGTCATTGAGGCGAGTCAGTAAGTTGAACACAGTCGATTTGCCCGCGCCAGATGCGCCCACCAGCGCGGTTGTTTGACCTGCAGCGGCGGTAAAGCTTGCACCCTGCAACACTGGATGATCGCCGTAGCTAAGATGCACGTCGCGCAGGACAATGTCGCCGGTTTCTGCAGGTAGCGGGGTTATGGAAACTGGCGCTTTGATCTGATCTGGCGTGGTTTCAAACAACTCCTTGAGGCGTTCAATCCCCGCGGCAGCCGTTTGCCAAATACCTGCAAGACCCGCCAAGCGGCGTAGGGGCTCAAACGCAAATCCCATGGCCGTAAAGAAGGACATGAATTCACCGATTGTCTTTTCGCCCGAGATGATGTCGCTAGCGCCGTAAACCAGCACTGCGAAAAAGCCGATGCCAGCCACCAAATCCGCAAGACCAGACATCATCGCACGGCCAATCGCGGCTTGCACCTCAACGCGGACACGTTTTGAGATCAGTCCGGTGTAGCGGTCATCTTGATACGTCTCCAAGCGGTTCAGCTTGATGGGGGCCATGCCGTGGAAAATCTCATCAAGACGCGTAGACATAGAGGCCGCAACATCGCGGGCATTGGTGGCTTTGCGCCGCACAAACCGCTGCATTAGCTGGCTTGGTAGGATCATAAGCGGCAGCCCGATCAGGGTAACAAGCGTCCAGACCCAATCGATGGACAGCACCACAACCAAAAGCGCCGCAAGGGTCACTGCATCACGGCCAGCACCGGTGATCAGCGCCATCCAGACTTGGTTCACGCCCTGCACATCGCCTTGCACACGCTCAATCAGATATCCCGGTGGGTTCTTTTGATGAAACCCCATGTCGAGGCTCATCAGGTGGCGCGCCATATCGGATTTAATGGTGCCTTCGGTCTTTTGAGCGATGCGCGTCAGGATCGCGCGCTGACCGACAGTTGTGATGGCACGAACCGCAAAGATGCCGAAAATAACACCGCCCACGACGTAAGCCGCACTTTTGTTGCCGCCCACAAACACCGTGTCGAACATCGGCTGCAGCATATACGACAAAAGCCCCAACATAGAGCCTTCGACGGCCATGAATATCAACGCGATGATCAGCCAGCCTGTATGCGGACGCAAAAAACGTGTCCAAAGCCAGCCAAACAGCGCACGGTCCGTGAGGGTCCGAGGTGTGCCCGCAGCAACAGGGTTTTGCGCGGCTATATCAGTTGTAGGGGGGGATGTTTCGGTCACTGTCGTTGCGCACTTTCAGTTAGGCAGGGCAGATGCGTAACCTACGGTCTATTCTGGCAAACACGTTGGCGCAAGGGTCACGAATTGACCAACGCGCATCGGCGGTCTAGCTCTAGGCCATCGGAACAAATCCGAGCCTTTCAAGGATATTTACAATGACATCGCTTACCCACGGTCGCCACTACCTCGCCATTCCTGGTCCTTCTGTTATGCCAGACCGCGTCTTGCAGGCGATGCATCGCCCGTCGCCCAATATTTATGAGGGCGAACTCATTGAGATCACTGAAACACTTCCTGCTGATCTCAAGGCGATGGCGCGGACCAAGCATCACGTGGCGATGTACATTGGTAACGGCCATGCCGCGTGGGAGGCCGCTTTGTTCAACACGCTTTCGGCCGGTGATGAGGTGATCGTCATCATGACGGGACTGTTTGCCAATGGCTGGGCGGATATGGCCAAGGCGATGGGCGTCACCGCGCATGTTCTGGATTTCGGCAGACGCAGCAGTTTTGATCCCGCCCGTGTCGCTGAAACTCTTGCGGTGACCCCTAATGCAAAAGCGGTCTTGACGGTGCACGTTGATACATCGACCTCGGTGAAAAACGACGTGTCTGCGGTGCGTGCTTTGATGGACGAGGCGGGCAGTGATGCGCTGTTAATGGCGGATTGTATCGCAAGTTTTGGCTGTGATGATTTCCGCATGGACGCGTGGGGCGTCGATGTGATGGTCGCAGGTTGTCAAAAGGGCCTGATGGTGCCGGCGGGGATGAGCTTTGTTTTCTACAGCGACAAAGCCGATGGCATCCGCGAAGCAAACGGATGCCTGTCGCGTTATTGGGATTGGCGCCCGCGCACAAACCCAGAGTTTTTCTATCTGCACTGGTGCGGGACCGCACCGACGCATCATATTTATGGATTGCGTGAAGCGTTGGATATGATCAACGAAGAAGGCTACGAGAACGTCTTGGCGCGGCACCGTGTGTTGGCCGAGGCCGTTTGGGCCGCGTTTGAGTGTTGGTCCCAAGACGGCCCTCTTGAGTTGAACATTGCAGATCGTGCGCTGCGCAGTCACGCGGTGACAACATTGCGCACCGGTGCCCCGCACGCGACGACCCTGCGAAATTGGGTGAGCGCAAATGCGGGTCTTACCCTTGGTATCGGGTTGGGCATGGCAACCGAGGACGATCCACAGTCAGACGGTTTCTTCCGTGTCGGTCACATGGGCCATGTGAACGCGCAAATGATTTTGGGTGCGTTGGGCACAATTCAAACAGGGCTGGTAGCCACTGGTTTGCCCCATGGGGACGGAGCACTTGAAGCAGCGACGCGTGTTCTTGCGGGGCAGGGATAACAGAACAGGATGCTTACTGGTTGTCAGGCGCGTTCTTTGATTTTTTGTGGAATGCGCCTGATGATTAACAGGTCGAAACTGTAGGCAAAGAGCATCACGCCAACAGCGCCCCAATGGGTGTAGATGGCGAAGATCGCCATAAAGAGCAGCGCGCCAAAACTCCATAAGAACGGCTTTGTGTAACGCTCTGCACGGTCAGAAATGGGTTTTCGATAAGACATACTCTGCACGCTAGAAGCCAATGGTTAAACATAACTTTATGGCGGCAAAGTTCTCAGGCAAGAATTAATTCAAATTACGCTAACTTCGCCATAGTCGCTGCAAATGCCTTTTCAAATGCGTCCATGGCGTCTTTCGGGCCACAAGACACGCGGATAGCACGGCTTTGTGGGGCAACGGCGGGTTTGCGCACGAAGATGCCGCGTTCGATCAATTCGTTCATCACCCGGACTGCGAAAGCCTCGTCACGGCCGCAATCAATTGCAACAAAATTGGTATGTGAGGGCAGACAGGTGAGCCCATGCGCGCGAGCGACTTCAGCAATGCGCGCCTTGGATGCTTCGATTTGTACTACTGTTTGCTTTAGATAGCTTTGGTCTTGCAATGCGGCCAGCGCACCTGCCATCCCGACCCGAGACATGCCGAAATGGTTTCGCACTTTGTTGAATGCGGCGATGATATCCGGCGCGCCAAGTGTGTAGCCGACCCGTGCACCCGCAAGCCCGTAAGCCTTTGAAAATGTGCGCATCCGAATGACATTCGGGATATTGGCATCAATCTGCGGCAGGTCATGATGGGTGTCCGCATAGGCTTCGTCGAGCACCAAAAGAACGCCTGCAGGAATGTCGTTAATGGCCGCCTCAATCACTTTTGCACTATGTGCCGTGCCCATCGGATTGTCGGGGTTAGAGAGATACATCAGCTTGGTGCGCGGGGTCTGTCGCGCCTTTTCCCAGAGGGCAGTAATGTCTTCACGGTCGTCTTGGTATGGCACTGTAGCTAATGTGCCGCCAAATCCCACAACATGATAATTGAACGTGGGATAGGCCCCAAGTGACGTGACCGCATGGTCACCTTCAGTAATTGTGAGACGCACCAGATTGGCCAAAAGACCATCGATGCCTTCACCGATCATGATGTAATCGGGGCTGACGTTATGAAATTCCGCCAAAGCGTGTTTCAGCTCATGCGCCTCTGGATCGGCGTATTGCCAAGCTTCAGTCGCCGCGTGCTGCATAGCCGTAATCGCTTTGGGTGAGGGGCCAAAGGCAGACTCGTTTGCGCCAAGCCGCACGGTAAAGGCCGCACCACGGGCGCGTTCCTGCGCCTCTGGCCCAACAAAAGGGACTGAGGCCGGCAACTCACAGGCGAGCGGCGTTAGAAAATCATTGCTCATGTTCAATACGTTCCTCTTACCGCCCGAGAGCCCGTACGTGCCTACCTAAATCTCGGCCAAGCGGGCCAAAGCCGCGCGTACAATCTCTGCCTCGCCTTGACGCTCTGACAGGTTCGCTTTGGCTTCTTCAACCACTTCCGCAGGTGCGGATTGCGCGAACTTTGGATTGTTGACGCGGCCCTCGAGCCCTTTGATTTCCTTCTCAAGTTTAAGCAGGTTTTTGGACAGGCGGGCGTTTTCTTTGTCCACGTCGATAATGTCTTTGAGCGGCAGCGCAAAGCTTGATGCACCGGCGTTCACAGAGATCGCCCCTTTGGGGGTCTCAGCCGCATCAGACAGGTTATCGATCCGCGCAAGACGTTTGATCATTGCCTCATTGGCGGTGTAGGCCGCCCGCGCTGCCGGATCGATATTGATCGCGAGAACCGGAATATAGAGGCCCGCAGGTACGTTCATTTGCGCGCGTGCGGAACGTACCGCGTCGATGAAAGAGATTACCCAGTTCAGTTCTTCGTCCGCGGCCGGATCCACAAGGTCCGCGCCGTAGCTTGGCCATTCTGCATGGACCAACATGGATGTGCGGTCGTCTGATGTGCCCCAAAGTTCTTCGGTGACATAAGGCATAATGGGATGCAGCAGGATCAAACACTGATCCAAAACCCATGCCATGGTCGCTTGGGTTTCGGCTTTGTGCGTATCATCATCTCCCTGCAACAGCGGCTTTGACAGCTCCACATACCAATCACAAACCTTGCCCCACACAAATGCATAAAGCGCATTGGCCGCATCGTTAAAACGGTAAGCTTCAAGGGCTGCGTTCACGTCGGCAAGTACTTTGGCCGTCTCACCAATGATCCAGCGGTTGACTGCCCCGGTGGGCTTTGGGCGCGTGCCGTTGCTGCCCACAGCGCCGTTCATTTCGGCAAAGCGGTGGGCGTTCCAGATTTTGGTGCCAAAGTTACGGTAGCCTGCGATGCGCTGCATATCGAGTTTCAGCACCCCGCCCAAAGACGCCATCGCCGCATTGGCAAAACGCAACGCATCCGCGCCGTATTCGTCGATGATATCGATCGGGTCAATCACGTTGCCGGTGGTTTTCGACATCTTCTTGCCTTGGGCATCGCGCACAAGCCCGTGCAGATAGACTGTGTCGAACGGAATGTCGTTAACCACGGACAGCTGCATCATCATCATTCGGGCGACCCAGAAGAACAGAATATCTGTGCCAGTAATCAGTGTTGATGTGGGGTGATAGCGCGCCAGTTCCGCGGTTTGTTCCGGCCAGCCAAGGGTGCCGATTGGCCAAAGTCCGGACGAGAACCATGTGTCCAGAACATCGGGATCACGGGTAAGTGCAACACCGTCACCTGCAAGAGCCTGAGCCTCTGCTTCGGTTGCCGCGCAATACTGATTGCCGTCGCCGTCAAACCAAACGGGGATCTGGTGTCCCCACCACAATTGCCGCGAGATGCACCACGGTTCGATGTTCTCAAGCCAGTGGAAGTATACTTTCTCTTCGCTTTTAGGCAAAATTGTCGTGCGGCCGTCACGCACTGCATCAAGGGCGGGGCCCACGATTTTCGACGCATCGACAAACCATTGATCCGTTAACATAGGCTCCATCACCACTTTGGAGCGGTCACAGAACGGCTGCATGATCGGCTTGTTCTCAACAAGCGGCACGCTGCGGGTTGCCTCGTTGCCGTCCTCATCTTTGAAGGTCTCTTGGGTCGTCACGGCCAAACCTTCGGCTGTGATGTCGGCGATCACTTTCTTACGGGCCTCAAACCGATCAAGGCCGCGGTAATCATCGGGGACAAGGTTCATGGCGGCGATTTTCGCCTCGTCGAAGTCCTCCTCGCCACGCGCAATGCGCAAAGCAGTTGCGGCTTCCTCGGCATAGCTGTGGCCATCGGCCCGCATTGCTGCTTTGGTGTCCATCAGGTTATAAAGCGGGATGCCTGCGCGCTTTGCCACCAGATAGTCATTAGGATCATGCGCGCCGGTGATTTTCACCGCACCAGAGCCGAACTCCATATCAGGATAATCATCGGTGATGATCGGGATCAAGCGACGGTGCTCTTTGGGCCCCACGGGAATTTCGCACAGCTTGCCAACGATTGGCGCATAGCGTTCATCGCGTGGATTTACGGCAACAGCACCGTCTCCAAGCATTGTTTCAGGACGTGTGGTCGCGATGGAAATATAATCCCGCTCTTCACGCAGGATTTCGACGCCGTCAGCATCTTTTTCGATGTACGTATATGTCTCACCACCCGCCAGCGGGTACTTGAAGTGCCACATGTGGCCTGCAACTTCGACGTTCTCAACCTCAAGATCAGAGATCGCCGTTTCAAAGTGGGGGTCCCAGTTCACCAGACGTTTGCCGCGGTAGATCAGGCCCTTGTTGTACATCTCTACGAAGACTTTGATGACCGCGTCGTGAAAGTTTGGTGCGCCGTTACCAGCTTCTGGGTCACCTTTGGCGCCGCCCATCGTAAAGGCCTCACGGTCCCAGTCACAAGACGCGCCAAGACGTTTCAACTGACCGATGATATTGCCACGTGTACGGGTTTTTTGCTGCCAGACGCGCTCGATGAAGGCGTCACGGCCCATTTCGGCACGGGTGGGTTCGCCGTTGGCGGCCATTTCACGCTCGGTCACAAGCTGGGTTGCGATGCCAGCGTGATCTGTGCCCGCTTGCCATAGGGTGTCGTAGCCCTGCATGCGTTTCCAGCGGATCAAGATGTCTTGCAGCGTATTGTTGAATGCGTGCCCAACGTGCAGATTGCCGGTGACGTTGGGGGGCGGGATCACGATAGAGAACGTCTCGGGGCGAGATGCGTTCGCACCTACTTTGAAGGCGCCGCTGTCCTCCCATGCTTTGTAAAGACGCGCCTCTGCCTCGGCTGCATTGAAAGTTTTGTCCAGTGCCATCGATCTTGATCCCTTATCAGATTGGCTCTCAGATAGCCGAGCTGCGCCCCAAGGAAAAGGCCTGTGAGCAGACAACTGACCCATTGCGGCTGCGTTACGAAATATTACACTGTTTTCACGTCAGTTTGGTTGGGGTGTGATGGCCGCTTGTGCGATAGCTGGTCCAAGGAGAGCGCGTTGTGTTTAGGCGATTATTCAAGTGGATTACGCGGGGGCCTGCTCCGCAGCAAATCAAAGAGGGCACGCATAGCGCCAGCGTGACCCATGTCATCATCCTTGATGGGACGATGTCATCGTTGAACGCGGGGCGTGAAACGAACGCGGGGCATGTTTTCAAGCTCCTGCAAGAAGTCGGCGAAAGCCCGCAATTATCCGTTTATTATGAGCCGGGTATCCAGTGGTTTGACTGGCGCACAACGTGGGATGTCATGGTAGGGCGCGGCATCAACCGGCAAATCCGGCGGGCCTATGGGTATCTGGCAAGTCGCTACAGGGCAGGCGACAAAATTGTTCTGGTTGGGTTTTCGCGTGGGGCTTATGCGGTGCGCAGTTTGGCGGGCATGGTGGACCAGATAGGCCTTTTGCAGCGCGAACACGCAACAGTACGCAATATTCGCACGGCTTACAGACATTACGAAAGTGGCAGCAAATCAGACGTGCGGCGCGCGTTTTCGGATGCCCATTGTCACCCAGAGACACCGATTGAGATGATTGGCGTTTGGGACACGGTCAAAGCCCTTGGGCTACGCTTGCCTTTTTCGTGGCGGATCACCGAAAAGAAGCACCTGTTTCATTCACACACTCTTGGCCAGAATGTCCGCCACGGGTTTCACGCGTTGGCGCTTGATGAGACGCGGCGGGCATATATGCCGGTCAAATGGGAGACCCGCCCCGATTGGCGCGGTGTGCGAATGGAGCAAGTTTGGTTTCGGGGCACACACGGTGATGTGGGCGGGCAGATCGGGGCGTATGTGGCGGACCGCGGTTTGGCGAATATCCCACTGAACTGGATGTTGGGTCACTTGGATCACTGCGGCGTGCCGTTGCCCCGTGACTGGCGCGGGCGGTTTGTGGAAAACCCCAACGCGCCTTCAACGGGGAACTGGCGTGGTCTGTCGGTAGTGTTTTTGTCCCGCAAGCGTCGGCGCGTCAGGCTTGATCCGTCCGAGGCGATCCACCCGCTGGCCGTTGAGATGCGCCGCGGCGTCAGGCGACTTTCTCAAGTTCGAGTCGCGGAGTAATCCCCAAGGCGTGGCATACGTCCCGCGTCATTTCTGGCTTGTTCAGCGTATAGAAGTGTAGCTGTTCCACGCCTTCCGTAATCAGCGTGTCGCACAGTTCTGTTGCCAGTGAAATTGCCAGCAGGTCGGCACGGTTGTCGCGGGTTGCTTTGTCGAATGCATCATCAAGCCAGCGCGGCGTTGGCGTGCCGCAGGCGTTGGCAAAAGCGCGCACGCCAGACCATGTTTCGATTGGCAGAATGCCGGGGATGATCGGCGCAGTGATGCCCGCTGCCGCGCAGTGATCGCGAAACCGCAGGAACGTGTCGGCCTCAAAGAAGAACTGCGTTAATGCGCTGTCGGCGCCTGCGTCTATCTTATGTTTCAGCCAGTCAACGTTGGCCTTCATATCCGCGGCATCAGGATGGCAATCTGGATAAGCGCCGACGCGGATGTGCTCAACGCCTTCGGCTTTAAGCGCGCTGATCAACTCGAGGGACGATGCAAAGCCTTCGGGGTGCGGTGTAAACTGCGCTTGGCCTTTGGGGGCGTCCCCGCGAAGTGCCACTATATGGCGCACGCCTTGATCCATGTAGGCGCGCGCAATTTCCAACGTCTCATCACGGGTTTGATCGACGCAGGTCAGATGTGCGGCCACGGTCAGGTCTGTCTGGCTGCTCAGCGCACTGACGGCTTCGTGGGTGAGTTTGCGGGTTGTGCCGCCCGCGCCGTAGGTCACGGACACGAATGACGGATCAAGGGACGCCAGAGTTTGCACGCAATCCCAAAGGCGGAACGCGGCGGGGATGGATTTGGGCGGAAAGAACTCGAAACTCACAGATGGGCTTGGCATGGCATATTCCTTTTTGGCTTGCGTTTTTGTGCCTGCGGGCATTACTTGAGGCAAGTTCATAACGCTCACCATCATTATGAGGGCAGCATGCATATCGAGTTTCGCCATCTCCGCACGATCAAAGCGATCCATGAAGCCGGTGGGCTGTCGGCTGCCGCGGACAGGCTCAACATTACCCAATCTGCGCTGAGCCATCAGATCAAAGGCCTTGAGGATCAAGCACAAGTTGAGTTGTTTGTCAGGCGTTCAAAGCCTTTGAAATTGTCGGCGGCGGGCATGAAGCTGTTGGGTCTGGCTGAGCAAGTGTTGCCCCAAGTCGCAGCGCTTGAGGCTGAGTTTGCGGGTATTGAGCAGGGCCGCGCAGGACGCCTTCATATCGCGATTGAGTGTCACGCCTGTTTTGAGTGGTTGTTTCCGGTGCTTGAGAAATTCCGCAAAGCCTGGCCTGACGTGGATGTTGATATTTTGCCCGGTTTGGCCTTCGACGCGCTTCCCGCGTTGCAAAAGGAAAAAGTTGATCTTGTTGTATCATCGGATCCGGCGGATCTGGCCGGTGTCGATTTCACACCTCTTTTTGATTATGACGCGGTTTTTGTTGCTTCGAACCAGCACCCGCTGGCCAGCAAGCCTTTTGTCGATGCCGAGGATTTTCGCGGCGAAACTCTGATTACCTATCCCGTTGAACGCTCGCGGCTTGATGTTTTCTCACAGCTCTTGATCCCTGCCAAAGTTGAACCTGCAGAGGTCCGTCAAGCGGAACTGACGGCTGTGATCTTGTTGCTGGTTGCCTCAAATCGCGGTGTGGCGGTGTTGCCCGATTGGGTCGTGCGCGAAGTAAAATACTCGTCTGACTACGTGACGCGGCCGCTGACAGAACCAGGCATTACGCGCAGGCTTTACGCCGCAACACGCAGCAACGAGACCACGCTACCCTACATGGCGCATCTTCTAAAGCTGGCTGGCATTGAAGCGGTTAAACTCCAACGCCAGTAGCACCGTTTAGCGCGCAGCGATCACTTGCGCCTCGACAGCAGCGATCACGTCGTGGATTGTTTGCGATGTAGTGCGGTGGTTCACGATTGCCGCGCGCAAACAGTTTTTGCCATCAACCGTTGTGGTCGAGAACACGGCATCACCAGACAGCTGCAAGGCCGCTGCAATATCAGAGGCGTCACCGGCATTTGGCGTAAAGACGCACAAGTTTGAGATGACAGGATGGGCGAGCGTTAGATGGGGGGAGGCCTCAACCAACTCGCCCATTAATGCGGCTTGATCACAGTTGTCGGTGATGGCGCCGCTTATTGTATCGCGGTCGTGGGTTTTGAGCGTGGTCCACAGTTTAAGCGCGCGCATCCCGCGGCTAAGTTCGGTGCCATAATCCGTGGGCCACCAATCTCCCGCACCGATCCCTGCGGATTGCGCGGTCAAATATTCTGCACGATCCGAGAAAGTCGCGCGGTGCAGATCATGATCGCGTAGCAAACACGCGCCGCAATCGTATTGCACACCCAACCACTTGTGTCCGTCCAGCGCGATGGAATTGGCGTGCTCAATACCGCTCGCAAGGACGCTGAGGCGTGGTGCGGCGATACGGATCCAAAACCCGAAAGCCGCATCAACGTGCAGCCATGTGCTGTGCTCTTGTGCGATACGCGAAAGAGTGTTCAGATCATCATAAGTGCCGGTGTTAACGCTTCCGGCGGTGCCGACAATTGCCAACGGCACAATGCCAGCAGCGGTGTCTTGGGTCAGTTGCGTTTGCAGCGCGTCCGTATCCATCGCACCGTCTTTCAAGGCGATCTGGCACACGGCGTCCCCACCAAAGCCAAGAATTTCCATGGCTTGTTTGATGCAGCTATGCGCACCTGTGGCGATGTAAACACGCACTGCGGGTAAATTCTGAACGCCCGTTTTGCGAACATTTGCGCCAAATCGGGCTACTTTTGCTGCAGACAGCGCATAGATGGTGGCTTGCGATGTGCCCGTGGTCAGGATGCCGCTTGCATTTTCGCCTAGTCCCGCCAAATCCGTTAGCCAGCGAATACATTCTTTTTCAATACGGATGCCCCCATGATCGCGGCCTCCGCAGTTCGAATTCATCGCGGCCGCTACCATTTCCGAGGCCAGCCCCATGGCTTGGCCCGTGCCGTGGACCCACCCAAAGAACGCTGGATGCGTGTTGCCGGTGGAGGCGGGCATGATTGTGTCCGTCAATAAACTGGTCGCGTCCCCGCGCGTTGGCGTGTCGAGCGATATGGCCGCATCAAACCCATCGGGAACGGGCCGCCACGGATGGTTGCGGGCATTTTCAAGGTGATCGACGCAGGCATCAAGGACCTGATGCATCTCGGCGCGAAACGCGGTCCAGTCACTTGGGTCTATCCGGTTGCCTTCATGAGGGTTCTTGTTTGTCATGGGTTACAACTCCTTGCGCGATGGTGGATGACGTTCTATAGCCGCGGCTTGAGCTTTATAGGAGTTGAGCCATGCAGGGCAGTGCCAATCTTAATGTAATGATAAAAACTGCCCGAAAAGCGGGCCGCGCGCTTTTGAAGGATTTTGGAGAGGTCGAACAGCTCCAAGTCAGCGTCAAAGGGGCGGGCGATTTTGTGACACGCGCTGATATGAACGCAGAGCAAATTATCCGCGAAGAACTTATGGAAGCGCGTCCGACCTATGGTTTCTTGGGCGAAGAGAGCGCCGAGATCGAAGGGCAGGACCCAACCCGCCGCTGGATCGTCGACCCGCTTGACGGCACGACAAACTTTTTGCACGGCCTGCCGCACTGGGGTGTTTCAATCGCGCTTGAGCACAAAGGCGCGGTTGTTGCCGGTGTCATTTACGATCCGGTGAAAGATGAATGTTTCTTTGCTGAAAAGGGACAGGGTGCCTGGCTGAACGAAAGCCGTATTCGGGTGTCTGGACGCAACCGTTTGATCGAATCAGTTTTTGCAACTGGCTTGCCTTGGGCGGGTCGCGCAGACCTTCCGCAAACACTCCAAGACTTGGGTCGTTTGTTGCCTGCAACCTCCGGTGTGCGCCGCTTTGGTGCGGCCTCGCTGGATTTGGCCTATGTAGCGGCTGGCCGCTATGAAGGTTTTTGGGAGCGTTGCCTTAAGCCGTGGGACATTGCTGCGGGCTTGATCATCGTGACTGAGGGTGGCGGCATGATTGACGCCGTAACAGCAGGTGACGACATCATCGGCAGCGGCACAGTGATTGCCGCAAACAACGAAATCTTCGACAACTTCGCCAAAGTCATCCGCTCTTAAGGTCTGTGCCTGAGGTGTGACCGCGAGGTTTATCTGCGCCGCGTTACGCGCGGGACGTTGCTGCGCGCGTATGTGTATTGCGCTTCGGGGTGGGGCGGCTGCATTTGCCGTACCCGCCAAAATGCAGGCCCGCCGTTTTTGACCCAGTAGGGCACAGTCGCGGCCATCCCGATCAAAAAGCCCCCCGCGTGCGCCCAGTAGGCAACGCCCGCGCCAGCAGGAGCTGTGATCCAGCTAAAGAGTTGGAAGGCAAACCACAGCCCCAGCATGATCCACGCGGGTACGGGTATGACTTTGAAGATGATCACCAAGATCAACAAAATATCCACTCGCGCCTTGGGGTAGAGGAGCAAATATCCCCCCATCACAGCAGCGATTGCCCCTGACGCGCCGACAGTGGGAATTGTGCTCAGCGGATCAGAAATAACATGTGCGAGACCTGCGCCCACACCGCACGCCAGATAGAAAACAGCAAAGCCAAAATGGCCAAAGGCGTCTTCCATGTTGTCGCCAAAGATGAACAAAAACAGCATGTTTCCGGCCAAATGCATCAGGCCACCATGCAAAAACATCGACGTCACCAACCCCGCAAAGTCCAAGCCACCCGTTACCTGACGCGGGATCAGCGACCACTCCATATAAAATAGCGTCAGAGCGAGCGGGTCGTCCATAATCGGCCAATAACTGAGGAAAATGCCGATGTTCAGTGCCATCAACGTGTAGGTCACGAAGGGCACGCGGCCTGACGGGTTATGATCGCGGATTGGAAACATACCCGCAAAGGTGATCTGCGCCTACGCATTGGTCAAGGGCAACGGTGTGCTTGGCGGACATATACTAACGTGAGAACACATATCCGCGGCACAAGGTGGCTTCCTTTTGATGCGGGTTCGGCGTATCGCAATGCGTATGAAATATATTCAACTCTCCGAAGCCAAGACCCTGCCGGTTTGGCGCCAGCCTGTTGCTCTGCTGTTTTTGATGGCGGCTGCGATGCCAATCGCCTTTTCCACATGGTCCGCACTGCTCAATAACTTTGTGGTTGAGGTGGCGGGTTTTGACGGGAGTGACATCGGCTGGCTGCACACGGTGCGCGAAATTCCGGGCTTTTTTGCGATCGGGGTGATCGCTGTTTTGATGGTGATGCGTGAGCAGGTTTTGGGGATTATGGCGTTGGTTTTGCTGGGCGTTGCCACAGCTTTGACTGCAAAGTTTCCCTACATGGGCGGTATTTTGACCCTTACGATGCTCAGTAGCATCGGCTTTCATTACTATGAGACCGTGAACCAATCGCTTCAGTTGCAGTGGATCGATAAGGCGCGCGCGCCACAAACATTGGGCTGGATCATTGGCGCAGGGTCTGCGGCCACGTTGTCTGTCTATATCGGCCTGCAGTTTTTGTGGGAGCCGCTCGGCCTGAGTTATAACGCAGTCTATATGACAGGCGGTTTGATCACGGCGTGCCTCGCGATTTTTGCGTATTTTGCCTACCCGCAGTTTGAAAGCCCCAGCCCACAGCGCAAGGAGTTCGTTTTGCGCAAACGGTATTGGCTATATTATGCGTTGCAGTTCATGTCCGGTGCGCGCCGCCAGATTTTTGTGGTTTTCGCAGCTTTCATGATGGTTGAGCGTTTCGGCTACAAAGTGGACGAGATCACAGGACTTTTGATGATTACTTTGGTGGCGAACATGGTTTTTGCGCCGATGATCGGCAAAGTCGTCGCAGTCTTCGGCGAGCGCCGCGCACTTGCGGTTGAATATGTGGGACTGTTCGTGGTCTTCGTGGCATATTCTGGCATCTATTACTTGGGATGGGGCGTTGTTTTGGCGGCGTCACTTTACGTGGTAAACCACCTGTTTTTCAGTCTTGCGTTGGCGATTAAAACGTATTTCCAGAAAATCGCTGATCCTGCAGATATCGCGCCCACGGCGGCTGTGGCGTTCACCATTAACCACATCGCAGCGGTCTTTTTGCCTGCTCTGTTAGGGTATGTGTGGCTGACATCACCAGGGCTGGTATTTATCTTGGCGGCGGGCATGGCTGCTTTGTCGCTTGGCTTGTCCTTGTTGATCCCGCGTCACCCGACACCTGGCAACGAGACTGTGTTTAGCCGTGTGCTCGCCGAACCGGCGACCTGACCCGATATCACTGACCAAAGAAGCTGCGGAATGGAGTTTTTGCGATGATGTTATTTCAAAGAAAAAAGATGCAGATGGTAAGCGCGCAAAACGCGCTTGCGGGGCGTGCTGATCCGATTGCAACGGCTGCGACGCATTTTGTGTCGGGCCGCGATCTAACGATGGAGGTGCCGACAGGCATGGAAGTTGTGCAGTTTGGAATGGGCTGTTTTTGGGGCGTTGAGCGGATTTTTTGGCAACTTGAAGGCGTGTGGTTAACCATGGCTGGCTACGCTGCGGGTCACACACCGAACGCCACATATGATGAGGTCTGCACTGGTAAGACAGGGCACAACGAAGTGGTGCGGGTCGTTTATGATCCGGCGGTTATTTCGTTCCAAGAGTTGCTTGTGGCTTTTTGGGAAGGACATGATCCGACCCAAGGTATGCGGCAGGGTAATGACCTTGGCACGCAGTACCGTTCGGGCATTTATTGCAGCACCGAGGCGCAAATGGTTGCGGCGTTACAAAGCAAATCTGCCTATCAGGAACGTTTGGATGCGGCGGGTTTTCGAGCGGTTACCACTGAAATTCTTGAGGCACCGACGTTTTATTTCGCGGAAGATTATCACCAGCAATATCTGGCGAAAAATCCTGCTGGGTATTGCGGGATCGGCGGAACCGGCGTCAGCTGCCCTGCGGGACTTGATGCATGATTAACGTTTTTGACGTTCTGGAGGGGTGCTCGTTCCAGGCAGCTCAGGCTGAAGTAAACGCGATATTCGCACCAGACGCCACAGTCCACCTTGCCCATCCGTTTGAAACGATGCCGGTTGCCGATTTTGCCGCTGCGGACGGGGCAGTTGGTGGCGGTTCCTCAAGCGGTGGGCCGTTAAGCGCGCTCTACACTGCGTTTCCCGATCTTGAGCGCCGTCCGTTTATCAACATGCAGGGCGTCGATACCCATGGTCAAACATGGATCGGGCACTGCGGCCATTACGCGGGTAAATTTGCGGCACCCTTCTTGGACATCTCACCCACGGCGCGCCTTGCGACAATGCGGTTTCACGAGTTCTTTCGCGTTGAAGGCGAGCAGATCGTTGAAATGCAAGCGCTTTGGGACATTCCCGAATTGATGATGCAGGCCGGTGCATGGCCGATGTCGCCCAGCTTGGGCCGCGAGATGACGGTTTTTGGACCGTCAACCTGTGACGGTCTCCGCATTGAAGGGGATGGTGCTGCGGCATCTGCGGTGGTGGGCGATATGTTGCACCATCTCAGCTTTAACAACGACGGCGAAGAGGCGATGCGGCTTCCTGCGTTTTGGGATCCGCGCTGTAGTTGGTACGGGCCAGCGGGCATTGGGACCGCGCGCGGGATCGAAGGTTTTCGCAAGCACCACCAAATCCCGTTTTTGAATGCGATGCCTGACCGCAAGGGTGAGGTAGAAAAAGGGCATTATTTTGCGCAAGGCGACTATGTTGCTTTCACTGCATGGCCCGGCATGAATATGACGCTTGATGGCGGTGGATGGCTTGGAATTGCACCGTCGGGCAAGCGCATCACCATGCGCAGTCTTGATTTTTGGCGGGTGAAAGACGGTCTTATTCGTGAAAACTGGGTGCTTGTTGATTTGCTAGATGCCTACGCCCAGCTTGGCGTGGATGTTCTGGCGCGGATGCGTGAATTAACACGGTAAGGGCGCGCGCCTCAAAAGTATCACGGTGAAAGCGGTGGTGTGAAACGAGCGGCACCGCCATATCCGCGTATCGGCTGAGAAATCTCATCACATGTCTCGATATTTAAGGCGATCACCCTAAGGGGATTGTCAGGTGTAAATCTTGGGCGTAGGGTAATCTTGCAAACCTATGCAAGAGTGAGTCTGAGCCATGATCCCCAACACCCCGTCGTTCCGTCTTGATGGCAAACGTGCATTGGTTACTGGCGCATCGCGTGGTATCGGTTTGGGCTGTGCCGCCGCTTTGGCGCAAGCAGGCGCGCATGTGGTGATGGCTGCGCGTGGCATGTCCGAGTTGCAGGCCGCCACAGACGAAATGGCTGCTCAGGGTCTTTCCGTTGAGGCAGTTCAGCTTGATGTGACGGACCTTGAAGCGGTGTGTGATGTATTGAAAACACCTGTTGATGTTGTGTGTAACTCCGCCGGTATGGCGCGCCACGGCCCCGCGATTGATGCGCGCCCTGAAGATTTTGATGCAGTGTCAGCGATTAATTTCAAAGCGGCGTATTTTCTGGCGCAAGAAGCGGCCAAAGGCATGCAGAACGGTGGCTCGATCATCCAGATCAGCAGCCAAATGGGCCACGTCGGCGGGATGGAACGTGCCGTATATTGCGGCACAAAACATGCCGTTGAGGGCATGACCAAGGCGATGGCCATTGAATGGGGGCCGCGCAACATTCGCGTGAACACCATTTGTCCGACGTTTATTCGCACACCGTTGACCGAAGCCACTTTTGAAGATCCAGCAAAGCGCGCGTGGATCGAAGAAAAGATCAAATTGCCCCGTGTGGCTGAGATCGAAGATATCATGGGCGCCGTAGTGTTTCTGGCCACGGACGCCAGTGCGATGGTCACGGGAACGTCTATTCTAGTGGACGGTGGCTGGACTGCGGGATGAGGTGTGCGCGCCCAAATGGTGCCCGATGAAGGGTAAAGTCACCTCGTTTGATGTGGCGCAGCGGGCGGGTGTAAGCCAGTCTGCGGTCAGCCGCGTTTTCAGTGGTGCCAGCGCCAGCAAGGCCACCCAAGACAAAGTACGCAGCGCGGCTGATGCCCTTGGATACCGGCCCAATAGGTTGGCGCGCGGGTTAATTACGGGGCGCTCAAAGATCATCGGGTTGGTCGTGGCTTACCTTGATAATCAGTTTTATCCAGATGCGCTTGAGCGGCTGAGTAATGTGCTCAAAGAGCAAGGTTACCACATCTTGATATTTACAACCAAAGGCCGCGGCGAAGAGGTCAAACAGACTTTTGATCAGTTAATGGATTATCAGGTGGACGGTATCATCGCTGCAAGCGTGGGCATCAGTGATGAGCTGACGAATAAATGCGCTGCTGCTGGTATTCCACTGGTCCTTTTTAACCGCGGTCAACGGGGCGGTGCATTGGCCCAGGTCACGAGTGACAACCTTCAAGGTGCGGCCAAGATCGCGTCGTTTCTCGTTAAAGGTGGGCATCGGCGGATCGGTCATATTTCGGGTTGGATGGGCTCGATCACGGGACAAGATCGCGCGCAGGGCTTTGCAAGCGGTCTGCAAGAGGCGGGATCAGAACTGATGCATCAGATTGATGGCATGTACCGCCGTGATACTGCGGCTGAGGCGGCAGAAACTCTGGTGAGCGAGCACGGTTGCGACGCAATTTTTGTGGGTAATGATCACATGGCGTTCGCGGTGATGGATCATTTGCGCGGTGTAATGAAGATATCTGTGCCAAATGATGTTTCGATCGTTGGATATGATGATGTGTCCATGGCGGCGTGGGGGGCGTATGAGCTGACGACCCTTCGTCAGCCCGTAAACCGTATGGTTCATGCAACCGTCGACACTCTTTTAGCGATGATTGAGGACGCGGATGCCTCTGCAGGCCAAATTACAATTGATGGACCCCTCGTGGTCAGAACTTCAGCCAAAGTACCAAAGGAAAACTGATGCGCGGCTTCGACAATAAATTTAAAGATTTCCCTGATTATATCATCGGTATTACCAAAGAGGTCTGGGAAGATCGCGGCCTGGGCGAAGCGATGGAGCGCTATTACCACCCTGATGTTTATGTACGGATGCCCGGTGTGTTTGCGCGCGGTGAAAAGGGTGCGACGGCGGCGACGATGGCAACGCTGGTTCAGTTTCCTGACCGTACTTTGCTGGGGGAAGACGTAATTTGGTCCGGCACGCCGGAAGAGGGGATGTTGTCATCCCACCGGATCCGCTCAACGGCGACGCATCTTGGGGACGGCGCATTTGGCGCGCCTACGGGCCGCAAGGTGGTTAGCCTCGCGCTGGCAGATTGTTTTGCTCAGGATAACATGATCTCTGACGAATGGCTGATCCGCGATAATGGCGGCATTGTACGCCAACTTGGCTATGAGCCACGGGAATTTGCAGCCGAGCGTTTGAACGAGATGACGCCGTTCACCCCTGCGATTGATGAAGACGGTCCCTACCTTGGGCGCGGCAACGACAATGAATGGGGCGCTAAGACCGCCAGTCTTATCGAGCGGATGATGCGCGCAGAATTCAGCGTAATCAGTCGTGAATATGATCGCGGCGCACAGCTTGAATATGCGGGCAACAAGAAAGGTCATAGCCACGAGTTTGCTGATGCATTCTGGCTTGGGCTGCGCTCTGCGCTCCCTTCTGCAGAATTTAAGCTGAACCACGTTATCGGTCGCGAAGACCCGATGATGCCGCCACGTGCCGCGGTGCGCTGGTCACTGGACGGCAAACACGACGGATGGGGCATGTTCGGAAAACCCACCGGTGCGCCGGTCCACGTGATGGGCATCACCCACGTGGAATACGGGCCTTGGGGCCTGCGCCGAGAGTGGACGCTGATTGATGAAGTCGCCATCTGGGTGCAAATTTTGAAACACCAAGGCTGAGCCAGCCACCATACTACGGGAAGACCAACATGACTGATTTGTCAGATCGCATCGTTCGCTACGGTGAACTTAGACCCTGCCGGACCGCATTTATTGATGCGCATACGCCGGGTTCTGATCAAAAAGAGAACTTCACAATCATTGGGGGCGGCGTGTCTGAAAGCGCCGACCAGCACGTCCATATTTCTGATCAGATCGGCTTTAACATTGGTGCTGCCGGACAGCCGCCAAAGTGCCGCAATTCTCTGCACAGCCACCGCACTGCTGAGGTTTTCTTTGTCCTTAAAGGCAAGTGGCGCTTTTTCTGGGGCCGTTGGGGTGATGCAGGTGAAGTCACTTTGGAAGCGGGTGATATCTTTAATATTCCAACAGGTATTTTCCGCGGGTTTGAAAACATCGGTGATGACTACGGTATGATCATGGCCATCTTGGGCGGTGATGATGCAGGCGGCGGCGTAATTTGGGCGCCGCAAGTCATTGAGGATGCGGGTGCACACGGTTTGGTTCTGGGCGACAATGGACGTCTTTATGACACCAAAAAAGGGGAAACCTTACCTGATGGGGTTGTTCCGATGCCGGTGCTGAGTGACGCAGAATTGGCTGCGTTTCCTGAACCCACCACATCCGAAGTCGTGCCGGGATACGTGGCGCGGTATTACGACATGCTTGCATTGGCGGACAAACAGCCCGCGCGCGTTATCGGTGAGCACGGGATGCTCATTGATAAGCCCGGTTTTGATGTGGACATGATTGGCCGCAGTTCACTGCCCGAGGCGGGATACACCACAGAAAAGCATGAGGTTCTTATGGGCATGACCGGCCATTGGAAAGTGAATGTCGAAGGCTTTGAAACGGTTCTCGCCCCGGGGGACACTTTTGCTATTCCGCCCAACAAAGCACGTACCATCACACCTGCGATGACAGGCGAGGCAGCGCTCTACCGTGTGAGTGCTACGGATGACGCTGCCGGCCTTACTTGGGTCCAGTAAAATGATTGGCCTTGCCCGACTATCGGGTTGAGGGCAGGGCCAAAATGCCTAGTGTGGCGTTGAACAATTTTGGGGATAGCAGATGGTTAAAACAACGCACGTAGGCTCACTTCCGCGGGTTCAAGAAGTGGTGGATTTCATTTTCGCCCGCGAAAAAGAGCAGCCATACGATCAAGCCGCATTTGACAACTGCATGACAAAGGCAGTCGATGATGTGGTTGCGCGCCAAGTGGCCGCGGGCGTTGATATCGTCAGTGATGGTGAGACATCCAAGATCAGCTATGCGACCTATGTCAAAGACCGTTACACAGGCTTTGGCGGTGACAGCCCCCGGAACGCGCCTGCTGATTTGAAGCTGTTCCCCAAGTTTCTTGAGCGCCAAGCCCAAGGTGGCGGCACCCCTACATATAACCGCCCCATGTGTGTGGGTGAGGTGAAGGCCAAGCCTGTTGATGATCTGGCTAAAGATATCGCAAACCTGAAAGCCGCGATGCAAAAGCATGGCGCGTCTGAGGGCTTTATGAATGCCGCGTCCCCCGGTGTGATCAGCCTCTTTTTGCAGAACGATTACTACCCCACGCGCGAGGCTTATTTGGCAGCGCTCGCGGATGTAATGCGCGCCGAATACCGCGCGATTGTTGATGCGGGCCTGTACCTGCAGCTTGATTGTCCTGATTTGGCCCTGTCGCGCCACATGCTGTTCCAAGACCTGACCGATGCGGAGTTTTTGAAAATCGCAGCGGGCCACGTCGAAGCGCTGAACCACGCCATCGAAGGGATCGACCCGTCACGTGTCCGCGTCCATATTTGTTGGGGCAACTACGAGGGACCGCACGTTTGCGACATTGATATGGACACGGTCTTCAGCACGCTAATGTCGGTTGGTGCTGATCAGTTGCTCTTTGAAACATCAAACCCGCGTCACGCCCACGAATGGACAGTGTTCCGCGATCGCGTCTCTGAAATCCCTGACAGCAAAATCTTGGTACCAGGTGTTGTTGACACAACGACGAACTTTGTTGAGCACCCCCAGCTGGTTGCCGAACGCATTGACAAGTTTACCAATATCGTTGGTGCAGACCGTGTGATCGCTGGTAGTGACTGCGGCTTTGGCACATTTGCGGGCTTTGGTGCCGTTGATCCGGACATTGCATATGCCAAACTTGGTTCACTTAGTGAAGGAGCCAAGTTGGAAAGCGCATGAGCGAACCAATTGTATTTTTACCCGGTATGATGTGTGATGCGCGGCTGTTTGGGCCGCAGTTGGCGGCGATGTCGTCAACACATGCCGTGATGGTCGCGCCCATCACACAAGGTGAGCGGGTCGAGGATATCGCAGGTGCGCTTCTTGATCTGCTGCCGCGCCGGTTTGCATTGGCTGGCTTGTCGATGGGGGGCATCGTTGCGATGGAGTTGATGCGCCGCGCGCCAGAGCGGATCACGCGGCTTTGCTTGCTGGATACGAACCCGCTTGCTGAAACTCCCCAAGTTGCTGCAATGCGCGAGCCGCAGATTGTGGCGGCGAAGACTGGTCGTTTGCTTGAGGTCATGCGCGACGAAATGAAACCCAATTATCTGGCGCCGGGTCCTGCACGCCAAGATGTGCTTGATCTGGTGATGGAAATGGCGCGGACCCTTGGGCCTGATGTATTCATCCGTCAGTCCCGCGCGCTACAGCGACGCCGTGACCAACAGGGCACCCTGCGCCGTGTTCATGTGCCGACCATGGTCATTTGCGGTGAACATGATGCGCTGTGTCCTGTGCGACGCCACACGTTTATGGCCGAGCTGATCGTAAGCGCGCGGCTTCACGTGCTGGAAAACGCGGGCCA
>JAHEEK010000013.1:30391-46954 GCA_024640765.1 Thalassobium sp.
TTCATGTGCCGACCATGGTCATTTGCGGTGAACATGATGCGCTGTGTCCTGTGCGACGCCACACGTTTATGGCCGAGCTGATCGTAAGCGCGCGGCTTCACGTGCTGGAAAACGCGGGCCATTTGCCCACACTTGAAACACCTGATGAGGTCATTGACCTGCTCTATGACTGGATGAACATGCCTACGGCAGCTTAAGCCGCCCGCGTTATCTTGGTTGGTAGGCGGCGGTGCGTTCGTCTGCGGTAAGAGTGTAGGGTGTAACAACCGGTTCCATCGTGGATGCGTCGAAAAAGGGCGTGTCACGCCACCTTCCCGAGATACGCTCACGGGCCATGCGGCCAATCATGCGGCTCAGCATTCCGACCATATTCTTATGCGTGGTTTTTCCACCCTTTTTGACGAAACCTTGTGCCCGCACAGGACCAAGCGCTTCGGGGTTATCAACATTGCTTGCAACAACGCCCACCACGGGCAGCTTCGGGCTGGCCATGGTGTTATACATCGGTGTGTCGCAGCATTTCGCATACCAGCGCAGCAGCCCGCCGGATTTATGAAGCCGCAGCACACTCAGGTTCTCACCACCCGATAGGATTTTCAGGTTTGATGGGCTGGTTTGATAAAGATCAATCGCCGTATCTTTGGGGTCGTGTACGCCGTGGTGGTTGTTGGTGACGTGGCAATCATCGCAATCACACGAGGCATGAAACCCGTGTTGCGGTCCCACATTTAACAGTTTTGCCGAAAGCGCGCCGCAGCTGCAACTGAGCGTTACATCAGTAGCCATGAATGACCCCGTTTAAAGTTAAGCTGCAGTGTTTGAATTTGCAGCGTCAGTACTCGTTGTTCGTGCGTTGCTGGCCATGAAATCGATGACCAGCGGACGGATATTCTCGCGCCATTTGCGGCCTGCAAAAATGCCATAGTGACCTGCGCCTGACTCCAAATGACTAGCCTTTTTCGCATCGGGCAGGCCAGTCAATAAATCGAGAGCAGCAAGACATTGCCCAGGCCCTGAAATGTCGTCGTTCTCACCTTCTACGATTTTGACGGCAACATCGGTGATCTTGCTGATGTCTACTTTCTTGCCGTTCACCGTGAAACAGTTACGTGCAATTTCGCGTTCTTTGAAAATGCGTTCAACCGTTGAAAGGTAGAATTCAGCGGTCATGTCCATGACGGCAAGATATTCGTCGTAAAATACGTTATGCTTGTCGTGGTCTCCGGCCTCATCGCGGGCAACACGGGCGATTTGATCACCAAATGCTGTCGCGTGTTTTTCAAAGTTCATCGAGATGAACGACGAAAGCTGCAGCAAACCGGGGTATACTTTGCGCCCAACACCTTTGTATTTGAAACCGACGCGCTGGATCATTGTTTCATGCAGCTGGCCCATTGAGACCGAGTGGCCAAAGTCCGTCACATCAGTTGGGTTTGCATCTGGATCCACAGGCCCGCCGATCAAAGTCAGGCTGGCTGGCTGTGCGTCTGGGTTTTCTTCTGCAAGATAAGCCGTTGCCGCCAGCGCAAGCGGTACGGGCTGACACACTGCAACCACGTGTGTTTCTGGCCCAAGTTCGCGCATAAAGTCCGCCAGATAGAGCGTATAGTCTTCCACATCGAACTTACCCGCGCTGACGGGAATATCGCGGGCGTTGTGCCAATCTGTGATGTAGACCTCGCAATCAGGCAGCAGGCTCAAAACAGTTGATCGCAGCAATGTTGCATAGTGGCCGGACATTGGCGCGGCGAGCAGCACTTTGTGGCGCTTCTTTTTGCGACCCGGAATATGAAAGTGTAGTAGATCACCAAAATCGCGCGCCATGACGACACGTGGCTCAACCAGACGGTCTTGGCCTTTTGCGTTGGTGAAATGCGCGATGTCCCAGTCAGGTTTGACGGTCATGCGCGAAAAACTGCGTTCGGTGACTTCGCCCCACGCACGGACCCAGTCTAGCATCGGGTTGGGCATGGCGGTCGTTGCAGGGTAGGACGTGAGGGCGCGCGCGGATGCACCAAGCCACTGGTTGGTGTTTCGAACCGTCTCCATCCAGTCATACGTTGCCATATATTTCATGTTCGTCTCCTGCATTGGTTCACGTATGCGCTTCGTTGATGTATGGTAACACATAATGGGGCTGCTTTGGGAACAAAGCATGTGTTATGCTGCGACTGCACGGTATGGGGCTTAGATCGATATGACAACCAAAGAATCTTCTATCGGTGGGGGTCCTTCTGAAACAATCGATCGACCAAATGACCTTTTGGTTGGTGAGCACTCAGCAAAACTTGCGCAAAACCTATCGAAAGTCGAAGAATTGTCCAAACGGCTCACTGCTGCAATGCAGCAAAAGCGGCAGGTAAATCCCTCGCTTGAGGGGCCGGGCCAAGACTTGATGTTGAAGGCCGCTGCCAGTTTTTGGAGCGAGGCGGTCCGTGATCCATCAAAACTGTTTGAGCAGCAAATCGCCTTTTGGGGCAAATCAATGGCGCATTTCGTTGAGGCACAGAATGCGCTGGCGGCAGGAAAGCTTGAAGCACCAGCCGACGAGACCCCTTCTGATGGTAGGTTTTCAAACCCGCTGTGGCAGAGCCATCCGTATTTCAACTTTATCAAGCAGCAATACATGATGAACGCACAAGCGATGTCTGATGCGGTTGACGCGCTTGATGGGTTGGCGCCCGAAGATCGCAAGCGCGTGTCATATTTCACTCAGCAAATTGTGGATATGATGGCGCCTACGAACTTTTTGCAGACCAACCCAGATGCGCTTGAGCGCGCGGTGGAAACCGATGGTGCCTCGCTGGTGCAAGGCCTTGAAAATTTGGTGCGCGATATTGAGGCAAACGATGGTGATCTTCTGGTTACGCTTGCGGACAAAAATGCGTTCACTGTTGGTGAAAACCTCGGAACTTCCCAAGGTAAGGTGGTTTTTCGCAACCGCATGTTTGAGCTGATCCAATACACGCCGACTACAGACGAGGTGCATGAGACGCCGCTGATCATCTTTCCGCCTTGGATTAACAAATTCTATATTCTCGACCTGAAAGAGCAAAACAGCCTGATCAAATGGATCGTCGATCAAGGGTTTACGCTGTTCGTTGTCTCATGGGTGAACCCAGATGACAGCTATGCAGACGTCGGGATGGAGGAGTATGTCGAGAGTGGGTATTTGACAGCCATCGAGCAGGTTAAGCAAATTTGTGATGTCAAATCGGTCAACGCTGTCGGTTACTGTATCGCGGGGACCACGCTGTCGCTGACTTTGTCACTCCTGAAAAAGCGCGGCGATACGTCGGTGAACGCGGCCAGCTTTTTCACGACCCTCACGGATTTTTCTGATCGGGGTGAGGTCGGTGTTTTCCTCAACGATGATTTTGTCGACGGTATTGAATACCAGTGCAGCAAAGACGGGATTTTGGACCGTTATTACATGTCCCGCACGTTCAGCTATCTGCGTTCGAACGATCTGATTTATCGTCCGGCGATCCGCAGTTATATGCTGGGCGAGGCCCCGCCTGCGTTCGATTTGCTTTATTGGAACGGTGACGGCACCAACCTTCCAGGCAAGATGGCGATCCAGTATTTACGCGGCCTGTGCCAGCGCGATGAGTTTGCCTCAGCCGGGTTTGAGCTGTTGGGCGAAACCCTTCACATCAGCGATGTGACAGTGCCCGTCTGCGCCATTGCATGTGAGACCGATCATATTGCTGCGTGGAAATCCAGTTATGCCGGTATCCAGAAGATGGGCAGCACGGACAAAACGTTCATGCTGTCCGAGTCAGGACATATCGCGGGCATCATCAATCCGGTGAGCCGCAACAAATATGGGCACTACCTTAATCCGGACATGTCAGGCACCGCCGAAGCGTGGCAAGACGCGGCAGAGTTTACGCCGAAATCTTCGTGGTGGCCGACGTGGGGCGATTGGTTGGCAACTCGTTCCGGCAAGAAGTGCAAGGCGCGTATGCCTGGTAAGGCGACTCACAAAGTGATTTGTGACGCGCCGGGGATATATGTGCTGCCAAAATAATTTAGGCATCTGAAGCCTGCCTTGGGGCTGCGTTTCGATAGTTCTTTGATTATTAACCTCTTTTTTGCTCAATGCTGCATTGCAGAAAAAGCTTGATTTGCTGCGATGCGGCATGTATTGGTATTGCAGACGCAGAAAACAGCAGGGTTGTCTTGCTGGCGAAACTAAGAGGTATGACCAATGGCACAAGATTTCACATCCGCAATGAAAGACATGATGGGCGCATTCCCAGTGGATACATCCGCAATGACAGACGCGTTCAAAACGCAGGCTTCATTGTCTGAAAAACTTTCCGCAGTTGCATTGAGTGCAGCAGACCAATCTTCCGAGATTTCTGCAAAATGGACCAAAGAAACGCTGACTAAGCTTTCTGGTGTTACCAAAGCACAAGCTGAGCCTGCTGATTACGCAAAAGCGATGACCGATTTCGCCTCTGCTTCTGCAGAAGCCTCTGCTGAATACATGGCAGCTTTTGCTGAAGTTGCGAAAAAAGTTCAGATGGAAACAGTTGAACTGGTTTTGGCCGCTGGCAAAGACATGTCCGACGAGACAACAGCAGCAGTTAAAAAAGCGACTGCTGATGCGACTGCGGCAACGAAAAGAGCCACATCTAAATAAATAGCCCCTTAGGCTAATCCGCGTCATTCCTCCCAATTACTGACGCGGATACAAAAGAGCGGGTGCCAGCTTTGGCGCCCGCTTTTTCTTTGCGGTACGTTCCCTGTACCGTCTGTGCTGCGCCGCAGCTTTGAACGATCACAAGATCTCTTTCCTTTTTTGCTGCACGCGCATAGGCTAATCGCCAGTGCACCATCTTGGGAGGATCGTCGCGTGGCTGAAGAAAAATCGACATTGCTAATTAAGCGCTACGCAAGCCGCAGGCTCTATAATACCGAGACCAGCGATTATGTGACCCTCGAAGATATCGCGAGCTTCATTCGTGAAGGCCGCGAAGTTCAGATTGTCGATTTGAAATCAGGCGATGATTTGACCCGCCAGTATTTGCTGCAGATTATCGCAGATCACGAAAGCCGCGGTGAAAGCGTTTTACCTGTTGGTGTGCTCAATGATTTGGTGCGTAGCTATACGACCCAGACCGCCAGTGTTGTGCCGCAGTTTTTGCAGATGTCGTTTGATATGCTTCGTGACGGGCAATCAAAAGTGGTTGATAGCATGAGCACAATCAATCCAATGGCCAAAATGCCCGGATTTGAGGCGATGCAAGCCCAACAAGAAGCCTTCATGAAGGCAATGACCAGCGGCATGACTGGATTTGCGACACCGCCTGCTGCGAAAGACGAAGCCCCCGCGCCAAAGGGCGAAGACCTAAGCGATATCAAAAAGCAACTGGCAGAGCTGCAAGATAAACTTTCAAAACTGTCCTAGTCCATGCGCGCATCCCAAGACCGTTTCACCCTTTGGGGCATCGAAGTATTTTTGGCTACTGTCGAGGAGGCAAGCATCAGTGCGGCCGCGCGCAGGCTTGGCACGTCTCCTGCCACGGTTAGTCAGCAGTTGACCAATCTTGAAGGCGCCATCGGAGTCACGCTGTTGAACCGCTCCCATCGCCCTGTGCTGCCAACCCCTGCTGGTGAGACGTTCCGGCTGCGCGCACAAAACATTGTTAACGAGGCAACCCAAGCGCGCAGTGAACTGGCTCTTGATGGGCAAGCGCTGACCAGCTTTCGCCTTGGGATGATTGAGGATTTTGATGCGGATGTGACGCCGCGCCTTCTATCTGGCATGGCCAATGATCTGAAAGGGTGTCAGTTCCTGCTGGAAACGGGGGCCTCGCACCGGCTGTTTGATCTGCTGGACGCCCGCGCGCTGGATATTGTCGTGGCTGCAGATGTTGGCGCATCCGGCGAGTGGATGGATGTACACCCATTGATGAGAGAAGACTTCATCGTTGCCGTGCCCAAAGGCCAGCCCACAGATGCGGACGCTCTTAAGAAAATGCCGCTTATTCAGTACACGCAGCGCCATCATATGGGCCGCTCGATCACGGCTCATTTGGCGCGGCAGCGGCTAAACCTTGCACATCAGTTTGAACTCGATAGCTATCACGCGATCATGGCGATGGTGGCTGCCGGGCAGGGTTGGACTATTTTCACCCCCCTTGGCTGGCTGCGTGCAGACCGGTTCCGCGAACAGGTTGACGTGGCCCCGCTGCCCTTTGGCGCGCTAAGCCGGACAATCAGCCTGACGGCGCGTCGCGGTATTTTGCGCGATATGCCTGAACAAACGGCTGCGCGCCTCAAAGGCCATCTTGATGAGATGATCGTTAAACCGGCATCACAGCGACACCGGTGGCTTAAGGATGCGCTGACCATTTTGTAGCGCGCGTAACTTTTGCGTGGCTAATTCAACTCGCCATTAGGTAATGAATTTAGCAAAATTTCTCCGATCATGTCGCACTCTTGCGGTGTCAGGCGTGCTGGCAACCTTACATCACAGGCGCGCATCAGCATCGCGCGGGTCTTGGGTAGCTCCGGGGTATCGTTCAAAAACTGCCAGTTCCAAAATGCGCGCGCGTTGTCTGCTGACATGCCAAAGACCTGCACTTTGATGCCTTGCGCGTCCGCGCGGTGCACAAAGTCGGTGACCGCAGCATCAGTAATATCCATCAAATTGAATTGCATGCTGTCAGGGGCACGGTTTTCGGGGTCAAGTTTTTCGGGCACCGTCACATTGGGGTGGCGATTAAGCTGTGCGGCTAGCCGGTCATGATTGCGCCGCCCGTCGGCAACACGCAGCGCAATTTCGGGCAGCTGCGCGCGCACGATCGCCGCAGATATGTTGGACAGCCGCAAATTATAAAGCGGCAGTTTGTTTTGCCACTTTTCCACGGATTCAGCGGCGATATCGTGTTTCTCCCAAGCGTGCTCATAGGCACCGGACATGATTGTGGCGCGCGCAACCAAGTCCGCATCATCAGTAATCAAAATGCCGCCCTCACCGGCATTGAGGAGCTTGTAGGATTGAAACGAAAAGCATCCGACCCGTCCCAACGTACCAATGTTTTTGCCGTGCCATGTCGTACCCAAGGAATGTGCAGCATCCTCAATAACTGGGATATCGCGCGCATGACAAAGACGCATAATTGCGTCCATGTCAGAGGTATGGCCGCGCATGTGACTGATGATGACGGCGCTGATGTCTTGTTCAAGTTTGCCCGCAAAATCGTTCAGATCAATCCGGTAGTTTTCGCCAACTTCACAAAGGACTGGAACACATTCCGCGTGGACCACAGATGATGGTACGGCTGCGAATGTGAAAGCAGGAATAAGAACCCGCGCATCACGCGGCAGGTCTAGCGCCTTAAGGGACAGAAATAATGCTGCTGAACACGATGACACCGCCAGCGCGTATGTACTGCCAAGCTGTGCGGCAAACTCTCGTTCGAGCAGAGTGACGGGTGCGTTCTGGGACGTATAGCGGAACAGATCACCTGAGCTAAGAAGCCGCTCGATTTCATCGCGGACAGCGGCGGGGATGGGTTCGCCTGCGTGAAGGTCAGAGGGCGCTTTGGTGGGCTGAGCTTGATCTAGCATTTTTACGCTTTCCGAAAACTAATTTCGGTAATTGTAAAATACTAAAAGCTATCGGTCCATAAAAACCGAGCGCCGCGGCAATTGGACCGGGGCGTGTTGTTGTCTTGGACCTGTGTCAGAAGATCGGTGGGCTGAGCGCCTAGTGGAACAGCCTGTCTTTGAGCGCCATCCACCGCATTGCGGCATTTGTAATTAGTCCGCCAAGAACAGCACCGCCTGGAAGCGCGGGCGACGGAAGGCTTTGCAGCATGTCAATCTCACCGGTATCGCCGCGCATCGCGTTCACACATGCTCGGCCCGCAAAAGTGGCAAGTACAAGCCCGTGCCCTGAGTAGCCGCCCGCGCTGTAATGCCCGTCCGCGACTTGGCCCACAAATGGTAAACGTGTTGCGGTAACGGCGAGGGTGCCGCCCCAGGTGTGACTGAATTTGACGTCAGAGAGTTCTGGATAAATTTCAGATAGCTGCTTTCTGACGCGTGGCTCAATCTCGCCAAAGCGTTTGCCGTAGCTTTCTCCGCCCCCGAAAATAAGCCGTCCGTCACGGGATTGCCAAAAGTAATTCAGCACGAACTTGCTATCATACACGGCCATTGGTTTTGTGATTGGTGCAAGCGCGCCAAGAGGCTCGGTTGCCGCGATATAATTGTTGATGGGCAATACGCGGGCGGCGGTTTTGCGGTTTAGGTGCGCGCCGTAGCCATTGGTAGCTTGCAAGATGAACTTTGCCGAAACCGTACCCGCATCTGTGCGCACTGTGTGGGGTGATCGGGCGGAACTTTGACCAGTACTGACATCAATTTTATGAACTGTGGACCGTTCAAAGATCTGCACGCCAGCCGCGTCGCAGGCCCGCGCAAGCTCGAAGGCGTAGCGAAGCGGGTGGCAATAGCCCGCATCCATATCAAGGACTGCCCCTGCGTAGGCTTTTGTTCCGATATGGGCCTCAACCTGTGCTGCGTCGCACATGGTGGTGTCATATCCAAAGCGTGCGCGCATTAACTCGGATTCTTGAGCAAGCTCATCGGCTTTTTGCGCGGTAACGGCCGCTTGTAGCAAGCCTGCGGTGTAGTCAGCGTCAGGCGCGTGTTCGGCAAGCAGTGAGCGGGTGAGTTTTTTGGCGTCCTCGGTCATGGCCCAAAGTGCATCGGCGCGTTGTTTGCCAAATGCTTTGTCGAGCACACTAACGTCCCAATTCAAGCCCGTTCCAACTTGGCCGCCGTTTCGTCCCGATGCGCCCCATCCCACACGGTGGGCGTCCAGAACGATGACTGACATGCCTGCTTTGGCCGCGTGAAGTGCAGCAGACAGACCCGTGTAGCCCGCGCCAATGATACACAGATCAGCGCGATGATCTCCGCGCAAAACAGGGTGCGGGGCAGGGGCATCAGCAGTTGCTGCGTACCAGCTTTCGGGCATCACGCCCTGTGCTTCGTTTGCAAAAAGCCAGTTCATTCAGGTCATACATTGAGCAAAAGATGCTCACGCTCCCAAGGGCTGATTTGCTGTAAAAACTCTTCGTATTCCGTACGCTTTACGATGGAGTACACCCGTGCAAATTCTGGGTGCAGAATGTCTTTGAGCCGCTCCGCACTATCAAAAAGTTCAAGTGCTGCGAACAGGCCACGGGGGATGTCTTCATCTGCGTCATAGGCATCACCACGGTATTCAGGGCGTGGCGCGCGCGCTTCTTCAAGGCCCATCAGCCCACACGCCAAGGAGGCGGCAATCGCGAGGTAGGGGTTACAATCCATGCCCGCCAACCTGTTTTCAACCCGCCTTGCAGCAGCATCGCTGATGGGCACACGGATGCCCGTTGTGCGGTTATCACGTGCCCATTCCAGATTGATCGGCGCTGCCAGATCTTTGACGTACCGCCGGTAGCTATTCACGTAGGGCGCCAGCACGGCGATGGTTGAAGGCACGTGGTTTTGCAGCCCTGCGATGAAGTGGTAGAAGGCGTCGGTCTCACTACCATCTGCGGCAGAGAAGATGTTGTTGCGGTCTTGATCAAGGACCGAGTGGTGGATGTGCATCGCACTGCCGGGCTCGCCCTCGATTGGTTTGGCCATGAAAGTTGCGAAGCAGTCGTGCTTTAGGGCCGCCTCGCGGATCAGGCGTTTGAAGTAGAACACTTCATCAGCAAGTTTGACCGGATCGCCGTGGCGCAAGTTAATCTCTAGCTGCCCTGCGCCGCCCTCTTGGGTGATGCCGTCAATCTCAAATCCCTGCGCTTCGGCGAAATCGTAAATGTCGTCAATCACTGGGCCATATTCATCGACCGCTGACATTGAATACGCCTGGCGTGCGGCGGCTGGTCTGCCACTACGACCCATCATCGGTTCAATCGGATTGGCGGGATTGGTGTTGCGACCAACCAGATAGAATTCCATCTCAGGGGCAACAACAGGGTTCAAGCCGCGTGCGTGATAGGCGGCAACAACCCGTTTCAAAACGTTGCGCGGTGCCATCGGCACAGGCTCGCCCTCGCGGGTAACCGCATCGTGGATGACTTGTAGGGTCCAATCACCAGTCCACGGGGCGGCCGTGGCCGTGCTCATGTCGGGCACGAGTGTCATGTCCGGCTCGATCCAGCCTTCGGGTCCTGCGGCCTCGCCCCAACCACCGGCGATGGTCTGAAAGAAGATCGAATTGGGCAAAAAGAACTGGGATTGTTTTGCAAATTTCTTGGCGGGAACGGCTTTGCCGCGCGCGATGCCGGACAAGTCACCGATGATGCATTCGACTTCATCAAGACGGTTCTCGCCCAAGTAGTCGTGGAATGGTGTGGGAAGGTTTGCAGTCCATGTCATGGTGCGTTGTCTTTCAAAAAATGCGCCAGCATCCGTGCGACGACCCATTCATCATTTGGGGTCTCCACATGTGCTTGGGCCTGCTCAATCAAAGCCGTCGGATACTGCGGATCTGTGCCGCGGGCGGCCAGATAATCCTGCAGCACAGAATTGGTGATTTCAGGGTGCGCTTGCGTTGTCAAAATTCGGTTCCCATAGCGCAGCGCGGCATTCTCACAAAAAGAAGACGTGGCCACAACTTTGGCCGTTTCGGGACGCTTGACGACTTGATCTTGGTGCCACGCGTTGAACGACAGGGGCGTGCCTTCAAAATCATACGTGTGGCGGCCAACGGCCCATCCGCCTGCAAATTTCTCAACCGTACCACCCAAGGCCTGTGCGATGATCTGATGCCCAAAGCAGATGCCCACCATGGGGCGATCGCTTTGATTTACTGCGCGGATGAATTCCTCGAGCGGTGGGATAAAAGCATGATCCTCATAGGCGCCATGTTTGGACCCTGTGACCAGCCAACCGTCCGCAGTTAAATGATCCTCGGGCCACTCATCATCGACAACATTGAAAGTCGTGAAGCTGAACCCTTCACCGTCAAACATACGCGTGAACAGGGCGTCAAAGTCGCCATGGTTTGCGTTCACCAAGTCAGGTGTGTGACCGCATTGCAAAATACCGATGTGCATCGCGTGGTGTCCTTTGACTGCGAAAACAGGGCGATGATCCGTGCTTAGCGGATGATCTGTGGACGCAACCGAAGTTTGGGGCGCGCCTGTGACGGAAGGTGGCGATTAAGTCGTGTGTTGGCAATGCCAAAGACGCCAATAATCAATAGGGTCACAAGAATGAAATACATCGCCAAGATCGGGTAGGGCACAAACGGGTTGAACGTTTTGTCAGCAAAGTAGCTGGCGTAATACAGCGCGTCTCCGCGTTGTTGGCGCGCAGGAAATCCGCTGAAGAAAATCAACGTGGTTGAGTGAAACAGAAAAATTGCTTCGTTGGTGTATGCAGGCCACGCAAGGCGCAACATGGTTGGAAAAACGATCCGCTTGAACCGTGGCAAGCCGCTCATCCCGTATGCGTCGGCGGCCTCAGTATCGCCTTTGGGAATTGATTTCAGGGCGCCGTAAAATATCTCAGCTGAGTAGGCAGAGGTGTTGCAAAAGAGCACGATCAACGCACCAAGCCACGCCGCCGAAAGGCTTTCGAACATCGGATGGAGTGGTTTGAGCGATAAAAAGACGAAGTATCCGAAAAAGAACTGAATAAAGAGCGGTGATCCGCGGAATATAAAAATGAACCATTCGGAGGGTTTGCGCAAAAGGGCCTTTGGGCTGTCTTTTCCCATGGCAAGAGCGACCGCGAAACAAAAGCCAAACATCAGGGCGAACAAGCCAAAGTAGATGTTCCAGATCATGCCTGACCCGATCAGCGTAAACTGTTGGCACAACGTAAAATCACTGCGCGGCAAAAGCCGTTCGCCGTACCCGATGGCGCGTAAACCGTAATCAAGGATGGTTTGGGTGCAACTCATCACGTGGCCTTTCTTTGCGCTTCACCAGCGGCTGTGGCCTGTCCATGGGTCAAGCGCGCCATGACGCGGTCAAGGACCACTTCAGAGATTTTGGTGAAGGCCAAATAAAAGACGAGCAGCGCCATGAAATACCACATCCGCCAATCGCCGTGGGGGTAATCTGTGAAGCGCGGGTTTTTTGTACCGCCTAGTTCGCGTGCCCAATAGACAATATCCTCAACGCCCAGCAAAAACAAAAGTGGCGTCGCTTTGATCAGCACCATCCAGAGGTTCGACAGGCCGGGCAGGGCAAATACCCACATTTGCGGCACCAAGATGCGCCAGAAGATTTGGCGCTTGCTCATGCCGTATGCCGCCGCCGTTTCGAGTTGCGCGGCCGGTACTGCATGCATAGCGCCAAACAAAACGTTGCCCGCGAAAGCTCCGAAAACGATGGCAAATGTCAGCACGGCAACAAAAAAGCCGTAGACCTCATGGACCCATTGCGGTGCGTTGCCTTGGGGCAGTTTTGCCTCGGCGCAGACGACAAAATCGTTACCTTGGCGGATTGCGTCTGTCCAATCGGGGCACAGGACTTGATGGCGGGCCCATTCAAACCCTTGGTCTAATGCGATGACAAAAAAGAGAAAAAACGCAATGTCCGGCACGCCGCGCACCAGCGCCATGTATGTTTTGCCAAACCACCTTAGCGGTGTGAAAGACGATCGCGCGGCAGCCGCACCGCCAAAACCAAACATCAAAGCAGCGGGTGCAGTAATCGCCAACAGCAAAAGAACCGTGCCCACGGACCAATAAAGCGACATGTGCTTACCGGTGGTCAGGTAACACGCCATCCAGCGCCAGTCAGCCAACAGGCTGGGGTCTGAGCAAAATTCAAAGATGGCGGGCCTCTGCGGGTTATGGCCGAAATGTTGGCGGGTTGGGGGTGGTCACCACATATCAAAAGGGGCGCTTGTGTGCCAAGCGCCCCTTCGGGATGTTTTGACCGCTTAGAAAGGAGCGGACTCAGGCAGCCACTTTGCGATCAGTACGTTCAGTGAACCGTCCGCTTTCATGCTTTCGATTGCTGCAGAGAATTTTTCTTTCAGCTCTGTGTCGCTTTCACGGATGCCCATGCCGATGCCGCCGCCAAGCAATACGTCATCGCCGACCATTTGCAGGTCTGCATCTTCAGCTGCGATTGGCTCGAGGAATGCACGGTCTGCAAGGACGGCGTCCGCTTCGCCTGATTTTACTGCTGCAACTGTTTCTTCTGGTGTTGCGAACTCGAGAAGTGTCGCGCCCATTGAGGCAACGTGGCCCGCTTGGATCGTACCAGTTTGCGCAGCAATCACGCCACCTGCCAGATCAACGTCAGCAGATGCTGCTACGAATGAAGAGGGATCGGGCTGTGTGTAAGGTGTTGTGAAATCGATGACTTTGTCACGCTCGGCTGTGATGGACATGCCTGCGATGATTGCGTCGTAGTTGCCGGACACGAGGTTCGGGATGATGCTGTCCCACTCGTTTGTGACCCACTCGCATGTCAGTTCAGCGCGTGCGCACAGCTCATCACCTACTTCGCGCTCAAAGCCATCAACTTCGCCTGCGTCATTGAGGAAGTTGTAGGGAGGGTAGGCGCCCTCGGTTCCCAAACGAACCACAGAGTGGCTACCTGCGAGTGCAGCACCTGCGGTGATTGCAACCAAAGCGGTTGCTGTAATTAGTGTCTTCATGAGGTTTCTCCCTTGTCTCATTAAGTCGGTACTGGTGTTGTTATGCGCTGCCAGCAGAAAGAAATTGCTGCAAACGCTCGGATTTTGGCGCGCCAAACAACTCGTCAGGTGCGCCTTCTTCTTCGATCAGCCCTTGGTGCAAAAACACAACGTGATCAGACACATCGCGGGCAAGGTTCATGTCATGGGTAACGATCAGCATCGTGCGCCCCTCAGCGGCAAGGTCTTTGATCTCGCGGATCACTTCTTGCTCAAGCTCTGGGTCAAGGGCAGACGTCGGTTCGTCAAATAGCAGGGCCTTTGGCTCCATGCAGAGGGCGCGCGCGATGGCAGCACGCTGTTGCTGGCCGCCCGAAAGCTGTGCGGGATACACATCGCATTTGTCCCCAATGCCCACTTTTTCGAGATATTTGCGCGCAGAGGCTTCAACTTCTGACTTGGCGCGCCCCAAAACAGTAACAGGCGCCTCCATGACATTTTCAAGGATTGTCATATGGGCCCACAGATTAAACTGCTGGAATACCATGCAAAGATTAGTGCGGATATGGCGAACCTGAGCCGCGTCAGAGGGACGGCGCGCTTGGGCTGTGCCGCGCCAATTTACTGGATCGCCTTCGAAAATTACATCGCCCTGCTGGCTGTCTTCGAGCAGGTTCGCACAGCGCAAAAGCGTGGATTTTCCGGAGCCAGATGAGCCGATTAGCGAGACAACATCCCCACGTTCAGCGCGGATACCGACCCCTTTGAGAACCTCAAGCTCTCCGTAGGATTTGTGCAAATCCTTCAATTCGATGACAGTGTCGGTGGTCACAGCTATCCCTGCAAATGTTAGCGCTTAAATACACTTCGATTCTACAGAAATTGCAATGGTATGCGCCAAACTTGACCCAGCGGAACTTGGCGCCGCTATGGCTATTTTTAGCTGTCCTAAGTGCTGACCCGTTGGCGCGCCAAGTTGCTGTCGATATCAGAGACACCAAGGAACGACACGACCATGCGCAAAAGCGCATCTTCTTCGTCGTCACGCTCACCATCCGCCAATGCAACGGTCCATAGCGCTTCGACGACTGCGATGCGGTCCTCATAGGCGACTGCATCTTTGATGGCGCGGGTAAAGCGCACTGTATCGGGTGCTTCTTTTTCCAACTCCTCGGCCTGCAGTTTTAGGCTTTGAGCATCGCTGCCAGACAGACCGTAACGCGCCTGAATAATCGACATGATGCGCTGTTGTTCCGCAAGCGCGTAATCTCCGTCAGATTTGGCAAGCCGGACCAGCAGTCCCGTTAGGGCAAGCCGCGCGTCCGCATCCGCAAGCTGGGCGGGTTTATCGGCTGTGAGGCGGTTTAGAAGTTGTGCAAACATATTCGGCATCTATGCTTTTCAAAAGGGCTTTCAAGTGGCGTGCCACACTGCACGGCGTCTAGCCGTCATACCCTTCGACGATAACCAAATCGGTCAATGCAATTGGCTCTCGCAGGGCTTTGGCGGCTTGATATTCTGCGCTGTTGTAGCAAGCGTAGGCAGCCTCAATACTTGGGAATTCAATGACGACGGTGCGTGAACGGGCAGTACCTTCTTCAAGGGTTTGCTCGCCGCCTCGGACGACGAAACGTGCGCCAAATGCTGCGAATGGGGCGGCATTTGCGGCCTTGTAGGCTTCATAGCCTTTAGGGTCGGAGACATCTCCGTGCGCAATCCAGTATCCTTTGGGCATGTATTTCTCCGATTTGTGAGGGGATGGATAAGTGGGCTGATTAGGCGGAAGGGACGGTAATTTGCCCTTTTGAGATTGGCACGGCGCTGCCCGCGATACGCACCGCAGTCAGCACGCCGTTGGCTACATCCGCTTCAAAGTAGATCTCGCTTGGTCGCCCCATGGAAACGCCTTGGGTTAATTGCAGTTCGGTTGTGCCGTCTTTGTCCAGCGCACCGTTTTGCAAAAGCTGGCTGGCCAGAATTGCGCTTGCGCTGCCTGTTGCGGGATCTTCGGGAATACCGGCGGTGGGGGAAAACATTCGCCCATTGAAACTTGGCGTATAAAGATACGCACTGTCCACCTGACAGGCTTGCATCAGTTGATCCCAACCGGGCTGAAGTGGGCGCGCTTGTTGCAACGCAGCCTCATTCACCACGGGAATATAAAGAAAACGCGGCCCGCCTTCGTGCACGCCTGCGGTGTGCGGGCCAAGTTGCGCGGTGGTCAGGCCCAAAGCGGAGGCGGCTAATTTCGGATCGACGGCAATATTGCAGTCAAAAGGCACAACAGGCGCGGTAAATTGTGCTGTGTCGTTGGTAATTGTGACGGGCACAAGTCCGGCAACTTCTTCAAGCACTACATGATCCAACCCACGCTTTTGGGCCAGATGCAGCGCGCAGCCAATGGTGGGGTGACCTGCAAAAGGGGTTTCTGCAGTTGGGAAAAAGATGCGCACCTTAGCCGTGTTCGCAGTATCATCTGCCGTTTGCACAAAGATGGTTTCCGACAAGTTGAATTCACGTGCAATTTTTTGCATCTGTGCTGTGCTCAGATCGTCTGCGCCCTCAACAATGGCCAACGGATTGCCACTGAACGGGCGCTGCGTGAATACGTCGTAGGTCGTGAAGTCGAGAGTTAGCATCCGGTCCACCTTGTAGGGACAACCTAGCTGATCGTCCCGTACATTTGAATGGTTTTCGCCGGTGCGGGCAGGAGCGCTTCGATCCGCTTCATCAAGTTGTGTTCGGGCCCCGTTTCGGGGCCGTCGCAATTTACCACAAGCAGCAAGTCATCCATCAGCGCGTCCCGCTCATGGGCGGGCGTCTCATGGGCGAGCAAACGCCCCAGAGCTTCGGTGTGGGGATATTCGCGTTCAAGCGTTTCACCGGATGCACGCAATTGCGCCGCGGCAATACCATTGAGACCCAGACGGCGCTTTAGAA
>JAHEEK010000032.1:0-8420 GCA_024640765.1 Thalassobium sp.
CAAGACCAAGACGTAGCACAGCTGAACTTCTTCTTGGGTCAAACCCTCGACAGCGCCCGTGTCTCAAGCCGCGGCACATCAGTTGATTTCGCATCGCTGATCGAAAATGCAGAGCAAGACAACGACACAGCACGGGTTGCATCGCTGAAATCACTCGAAAACGGTGACAACGCACAGGGCGGCGTGGACTACGCATTCTTGATCGAACTGGCTGAGCAAGACAACGACACTGCGCGCGTCGCATCACTGAAGTCACTCGCTAACCTTTAAGTCCCGCGAACCTCTAGGATACCTCCCTGTCCCCAAGAAGGGCGTCTCGCGAAAGCGGGGCGCTCTTTTTTGGGGGGAGGGGGTATGGCGCTGACGGCAATGGACAAGGCTTGGTGACCCCCGGCACTTGGCAGGGGAACCGTCAGTTACTGCGCGATGGCACGCGCTTCACGGACCCACGCAATGATCGTCTCACGCGCTTCTTCGTCCATTTGAACGGCGTTGGGCGGTGGCATTGCGTGGCTGACGCCTGCTTGCAGATAAATCTGGCTGGCGTGGCGGGCTACATCGCCGGGTGTTTCAAGGTGCACACCCTTCGGTGCCCAGCGCATGTTACCCCAGACAGGCTCACGCGCGTGGCACATCGAACAGTGCCCCAACACCGTGTCATACGCATCGTCAAAACCAGCAGCTGATACAAAGCGTTGCTCATAAGGGGTCAATGGACGTGCTTCAGCGTCTTCCCACGTCTCGCTTGGGCGCACTGACGACAGCCACGCAATGACAAACATCAACAGGATGGTAACGCCCCACGTCCAGTGTGACCCCGATCCGGTCCGGTGCATCGTGTTGAAGTAGTGGCGGATCGTGACGCCGGTCAGAAAAATAAGGCTTGCGATAATCCAAGCGTATTCTGTCCCAAACGCCAGCGGATAGTGATTGGACAGCATTAGGAAAACGACCGGCAAGGTCAGGTAGTTGTTATGCATCGAGCGCAGCTTGGCGATCTGACCGTATTTGGCATCAGGGGTGCGCCCCGCCTTCAAATCAGCGACAACAATGCGCTGGTTCGGCATGATAATGAAAAACACGTTGGCGGTCATGATTGTAGCCGTGAACGCACCAAGGTGCAAAAGTGCCGCGCGGCCAGTGAAAATTTGATTGTAGCCCCATGACATGACAACAAGCAGGGCAAACAACAACAGCATCAAAATCGTCGGGTGGTTCTTTAGCCCACGCTTGCACATCTGATCATACACCAACCAGCCAATGGTAAGCGACGCTCCTGAAATCAAAATGCCCTGCACCAACGTCAGATCTGCTTTGGTCGGATCAATCAGATACAGCTCTCCGCCTACCCAGTAGACAATCATCAACAGGGCAGCACCCGACAGCCACGTGCTGTAGCTTTGCCATTTATGCCAAGTCAGATGCTCGGGCAGCCGATCCGGTGCAACTAAGTATTTGGTGGTGTGATAAAAACCACCACCATGCACTTCCCACTCTTCGCCATACGCGCCTTCGGGCATTCCGGGTGCTGGCTTCAACATAAGATCAAGCGCGATAAAGTAGAACGATGCGCCAATCCACGCCATGGCGGTCACCACGTGCAACCAGCGAACTGAAAACGCCACCCAGTCCCACATCACAGCTAGATCATACATCATCAGTCCCTCATGCTCTTTGTCTCAAAGAAAACTATGCGATTAGCCATTGTTCTGGTATTGCTTCAAAAAGTCAAAGAGCATCAAAAAAAGCCGAACAATGTCATATCTTGAAAACGTCCGCACCTTTGTTCGTGTTTATGAGTTGGGCAGCATGTCTGCAGCCGGTCGTGATTTACGCATTTCACCTGCCGTTACGTCCTCACGCATCTCACAGCTTGAGGAACATCTTAGCGTAAGGCTTTTTCAGCGCACAACCCGCAGTCTTGCCCCCACCGAACAGGGAAAGGCCTTTTATGACGGGGCATGCAAAGTACTCGAGTCCGTTGAGGCCGCTGAAGCAAATGTGGTCAACATTACCGATAACCCGAAAGGCTCGCTATTTATCGCGGCACCCTTGGGCGTTGGCCGCCGCCTTATTGCACCCCAAGTGCCAGAGTTTTTGGAGCAATACCCACAAGTCAGCATTCGGTTGCGTCTTACAGATAGAAAGGTGGACCTGACAACCGAAGGCCTTGATCTGGCGTTCTTTCTTGGCCAGCCCGAGGATAGCAATTTGCGCATTCGCAAAATCGCAGATGTGTCACGGGTTCTATGTGCCTCGCCCGAATATATTGAAGCTAAAGGCATGCCGCAGGACGGAGAGGCATTACTTACAGATCAACACGAATGCCTTAACCTGCGGTTCCCCGGCGCGACAGAGTTTCAATGGGCCCTCGTCACCCCTGAAGGAACGAAAAAAATTCGTGTCAAAGGCCGCTATGAATGTGATGATGGTGACGTTCTTACGGACTGGGCGCTTGCAGGGCATGGCATCGTGATCAAGCCAACGTTTGAAGTAGCAGAGCACATCAACAACGGCGCTTTGGTTCCCGTCGCAACAAAAACGCCACCCGAAGACATTCAGATGGCGTGCTTGTTTACGCACAGACGACGGCAAGATCCCAAAACACGATTATTCATGGAATTCATGATCGAGCGAATCGGGCGCGCAGTCCGAAACAGCTCAATTCAGGCTCAACTACCGCGGTAGGTTGAATACCCGAATGGTGAAAGAAGAAGTGGTACATGATAGTGAGCCGCCTCTGACATACCAAATCGCAAAGGTACTACATCCAAAAAGCGCGGCTCTTCTGGCGCGATGCCGATTGCATCCAAATAATCGCCTGCGTGAAAGACAAGCTCATATGTGCCAAGCGCAAACTCAGACGCGGGCAAAATCTGCTCGTCTGTCCGGCCATCACTGTTGGTGAACACTGACTTCAGAAAAACCCGCTCCTCACCATCGATACGGTAGAGATCAATTTTAAGCTCGCTTGCTGGACAGCCCCGTGCGGTGTCCAGAACATGCGTTGTCAGATAACCAGCCATTGTCGTCTCCTTAGGTGAAAGCTGCATATAGCCATGCGCACTGATGTGCAGCAAAGTGCATATGCTTGATGGTCTTTCGCGTTTTTCTTGAAAATTCGCGGTATTGTTTTGTATTAACACAATACTAACGACGAAGGGAGACGTCCGTGAACAGATATCCACGTGACCTTACCGGCTACGGAGAAACGCTTCCAAACGCCAATTGGCCAAATGCAGCAAAGATCGCTGTGCAAATTGTCCTCAACTACGAAGAGGGCGGTGAGAACAATATCCTTCACGGTGACGCTGCATCCGAGGCATTCTTGTCAGAGATCACGGGCGCACAACCTTGGCCAGGTCAGCGCCATTGGAACATGGAATCGCTTTATGAATACGGCGCCCGCGCAGGCTTCTGGCGTGTGCACCGCTTGCTGCGCGATCTACCGATTACGGTCTACGGCGTTGCCAGCGCGCTAGCCCGTGCGCCCGAGCAAGTCGCCGCAATGAAAGCGTCAGACTGGGAAATTGCCAGTCACGGGCTGAAGTGGGTTGAACATAAGGACATGCCCGAGGCAGAGGAACGCGCCCAAATTGCCGAGGCCATTCGTCTACACACCGAAGTGACCGGCACGCCACCACGCGGCTGGTATACTGGACGTTGCTCGAACAACACGGTCCGCCTTGCCGCACAAACAGGCCAGTTCGATTACGTGGCCGACAGCTACGCGGATGATTTGCCCTATTGGACACACGTCGAGGATCGCGATCAATTGATCGTACCCTACACGATGGATTGCAATGATATGCGCTTTGGCATTCAGGCGGGTTTCACAAATGGGGATCAGTTCGAGAGCTACCTCAAGGATACCTTCGATGTCCTTTATGAAGAGGGAAGTGCGGGCGCACCAAAAATGATGTCAATCGGGCTGCACTGCCGCTTGATCGGTCGTCCTGGCCGGTTGGCCGCCCTGCGCCGTGTCATAGAACACATGCAGTCACATGAGGGGGTTTGGTTCGCGACCCGTCTGCAAATTGCGGAACACTGGGCCGCGCAGCATCCACCGCACGCCAAACCTGCGCCATCCCAGATGGACCGCGCCACCTTTGTCGAAAATTTCGGTGGTATCTTTGAGCATAGCCCATGGATCGCAGAAGCTGCGTTTGATTTGGAACTCGGCCCTACCCATGATAAGGCACTTGGCGTTCATAGCGTCTTGGCACGCGTATTTCGAAGCGCGTCAGAAGATCAACGATTGGCCGTGTTAAATGCGCACCCTGATTTGGCCGGAAAGCTCGCGGCCGCAGGCAAATTGACCGCTGAAAGTACGTCCGAGCAAGCGGGCGCAGGGCTAGATCTGCTCACGGACGAAGAACGCAGTACCTTTCAGGCGTTGAATGCTGAGTACGTCGCGCGCCATGGTTTTCCGTTTATTATCGCGGTGCGCGACAACACCAAGGCCACGATCATGGCTGCGTTCAAGCGCCGCATCAGCAATGACCGCGACGCAGAGTTTGCCGAGGCTTGTAAGCAAGTTGAGCGTATCGCTGAATTGCGCCTAATGGAAAAGTTCAGCGCATGAGCCGTTCCCTCGAAATTCAGCCCATCACACGGGCGGCTTTTGCATCGTTTGGCGAAGTTATCGACACATCTGGCGCACCAGATAAGATCATCAACCAAGGGCTGTGTGGCCGCTACCACGACCGCGCAACGCTGGACTGCAGTTCGGGTCGCGTTGGAGTAAGCCTGTTCAAGGCCGAGGCGCGCACCCTGCCCTTGGCCCTTCACATGGTTGAACGTCACCCAGATGGCTCACAGCTTTTCATTCCAATGTCCGAGCACGGTTTTCTGGTCATCGTCGCACCAGATCAGAACGGCACACCAGCTGAGCCGCTGGCTTTCATCACAACCCCAGGACAAGCAATAAATTTTTATCGCGGGACATGGCACGGCGTGCTGACGCCTCTGAGTGAACCCGGTTTGTTTGCCGTCGTCGACAGGATCGGCACCGGCGCAAACCTTGAAGAACACTGGTTCGATACCCCGTATACGGTCGAGCTGGAAAAACTACTGGAGCGGGGCCAGCAACGGCAACATAGGGAAGGAAAACCACAATGGCCGAGAACTCAATAGGGACGCCGGAACAGCTCCGCGATCCCAACTTCACACCGGCGCTTCACCGTGCCATTCCGCTGGGGATACAGCACGTCTTGGCGATGTTCGTCTCAAACGTGACCCCGGCTATTATTATTGCAGGTGCAGCGGGTTTCGGTTTTGGTTCAGACGCAGGGGCGCAAGGTTTCCCCGACATGACCTATCTGATCCAGATGTCTATGCTGTTTGCGGGCATTGCGACTTTGTTCCAAACAATCGGCATGGGCCCAGTTGGGGCGCGCTTGCCAATCGTTCAAGGCACAAGCTTTGCCTTCATTCCGATCATGATCCCACTCGTAGCTGGTAAGGGCGTCGATGCGCTACCTATCCTGTTCGGTGGTGTTTTGGTCGGCGGTCTTTTCCACGCACTACTGGGCACCGTAATCGGCAAAATTCGTTTTGCCCTGCCCCCACTGGTCACTGGCCTTGTGGTTACGATGATCGGCTTGGCGTTGGTCAAAGTTGGCATCCAATATGCCGCGGGCGGCGTGCCTGCCATCAACAGCCCTGAGTACGGCTCACTGCTGAACTGGTCTGTCGCATTGGTGGTTGTCTTTGTCACACTCGGCTTGAAGTTCTTCGCAAAGGGCATGCTTTCGGTATCTGCAGTCTTTATCGGCATCATTGCAGGCTATCTGGTCGCGCTGTTCTTCACCGATATGGTTTCATTTGAAAGCATCGCAACAAGTATGAGCCGCGCAGCAGCGTTCCAAGTGCCATCACCATTTGCGTATGGCTTTGAATTCAGCCTCGCTGCAGTCATCGGCTTTTGTCTGATGGCATTCGTTTCTGCAGTAGAAACCGTTGGCGACGTATCAGGGATCACCAAAGGTGGTGCTGGCCGCGAAGCAACAGAAAAAGAAATCCAAGGCGCAACATACGCTGACGGTTTCGGCACAGCGTTGTCTGGTATTTTTGGCGGCTTGCCAAACACATCGTTCAGCCAAAACGTTGGGCTAATCGCGATGACTGGTGTGATGAGCCGTCATGTTGTGACCATCGGAGCGATCTTCTTAATCATCTGCGGGCTGGTTCCAAAAGTAGGTGCATTAATCCGCACAATCCCAATTGAAGTACTGGGTGGTGGTGTCATCGTCATGTTCGGCATGGTGGTTGCTGCAGGTATCTCAATGCTGTCCGACGTCAAATGGGACCGTCGCAACATGGTTATCTTCGCAATTGCTTTGTCTGTCGGCCTTGGCCTTCAGTTGGACCCCAAAGCGGTGCAATACCTGCCAGACACCCTGCGCATCTTGATGACATCTGGCCTGCTTCCTGCGGCTCTGATCGCAATCGTGTTGAACCTTGTGTTGCCTGAAGAACTTACAGACGAGGCTACTGAGGAAGTCTCCGGTGGCATGTCCGGTCACGGTAAGGGCCGCTAAGTACTTTCGTACAATACTGCACAAAAAACCAAAGGCCCGATCGTTACGATCGGGCCTTTTTCGTATAACTTAGCCAAAGCGCAAGAGGTACAACAGGCCTCTGTTATTTTGCGCCAGACAACCGCAGGTTCATATGGCGGTTCACATCTTTATAGAGCAAATAGCGAAACTTGCCCGGTCCACCTGCATAACAAGCCTGCGGGCAAAAAGCGCGCAGCCACATGTAATCGCCAGCTTCAACTTCAACCCAATCATTGTTCAAACGGTAAACAGCTTTACCTTCCAGAACGTAAAGTCCGTGCTCCATAACATGCGTTTCAAGAAACGGGATCACAGCACCAGGCTCGAACGTAACGATCGTGACATGCATATCGTGGCGCAAATCTGTAGGGTTAACAAAACGCGTGGTGGCCCACTTTCCGTCTGTTTCCGGCATGACCGTAGGTGCGATATCATTCTCATTGGCAATAATAACCTCGGGGTGATCAAGCCCCGGTACAGCCTCGTACGCCTTGCGCACCCAGTGAAAACGCAACATCCCGTCACTTGTGTTATGAAGTGTCCAAGGCATGCCTGCGGGCAGGTAGGCGTAGCCACCCTCAACCAAAGTGTGCTCTGCGCCATTGACGACCAGCGTGGCTGTGCCCTCGACCACAAACAGAACGCCCTGCGCGCCCTCATCCGTTTCGGGCTGATCTGATCCACCACCTGGTGAGACTTCCATGATGTACTGCGAAAACGTTTCGGCAAATCCACTCAACGGCCTAGAGATAACCCACAGCCGCGTTTTGTCCCAGAACGGCAGAAAACTCGTCACAATATCGCGCATCGTTCCTTTCGGAATAACCGCGTAGGCATCAGTGAAGATCGCACGGTCTGTCAAAAGTTGCTCTTGCGGCGGATGCCCACCTATTGGGGCGTAATAGTTAGCAGACATTGGGCCTCCAGCTAGTTGATTTCACTTCTATTATCTAAGCACTCTGGTGCCCCAAACCACACAGGTATGCCAAAACATACTTGCTCAAAACATTTGATAGTGGGTGGAGAGAGGCGATTTTAAGGATCGCATTCGCACCAGCCAAAACCATTGGCATCGACCCAAAATAGTGCCACCACCGGTGATGTACTTGAATATGAGATTACCGTTGAGAACATCAGGACTTTGTCTGCCTCCGACATCGTTATCTTTGACCGCACCGCCCTACACATCGCTGAGCGAGGCGATTGGAAGCCCGGTTTTGTTAGGCCCCGATGTGACGTGTCGCCTCGCAACGTCTGGCGCAAACACATCAGGTTATTCTGGTGCCTTGGAATGGCAATGCAATGGGAGTTTTGCCCCGGGAGCGAAGGCTGGCTTAGCGTTTCGCGTACGTGTGGCCTCGTGACGCGGCGGACCTGTTGGTTTCCTCAGTTGATGGTGACAAGTACAATTACCCCAGAATGAATCTACAACGCTAATACTAAAGGCTCGTGGTCCTAGACGTGGGGCCCTGGGATCGAGGGCCTCATCTGAGTCTGCCGTGCTGCATCTGTTTGGATTAGGGGCAGTACCCCCCCCAAACAAGATGGCCGACACCTCACAGGACTGCTTAGCTAGGGGAACGGTCAAGCTATGATTGGTACGGGAGTATTCACAGCAGATTAAGCTTTATAGTTTGCTTTTCCCTCGATCAGAGATTCGACGGACATCAGGGAATGTTAAAAAGTGGCAATGGACGCGGCAATTGTTCTGTGATGCAAATAGGCCTTAAAACGCAAAAAAACGCTAACCTATTGAGTTAGCGTCATTTACTTTGGTTGCGGGAGTAGGATTTGAACCTACGACCTTCAGGTTATGAGCCTGACGAGCTACCGGGCTGCTCCATCCCGCGCCAACTT
>JAHEEK010000036.1:0-6852 GCA_024640765.1 Thalassobium sp.
TGGTGCTGCTGGAGAGAATTGAACTCTCGACCTCTCCATTACCAATGGAGTGCTCTACCTCTGAGCTACAGCAGCGCCGTAAAGTGAGGCGTCTTTACGAGCAATTGGGAAATCGTGCAAGCGCAATCTGGACCCTTTTTGGCAACTGCGGTATGCCGCTTGATATGAGCGATAAACAAAAAACAACTCAAGCCAAAAACGCCGCACAAGCCCGTGACGCGCGATTGAAAGCTGCGCTGAAAGCAAACATGAGCCGCCGGAAGGCACAGGCCCGTGCGCGCGCATCAGACACGGATGAAAAAGCCCAGACGGGCGATTGAGGATAGGACACTCCGATGGATAGTATTTTGGTAAAGGGCGGCGGTGCTGTTTCTGGACAAATCCCGATTGCTGGCGCGAAGAACGCGGCACTGACACTGATGCCGGTCACGCTGCTAAGTGATCAGCCACTGACACTGACCAACACCCCGCGCTTGTCAGACATCAAAACCATGACGACGCTGCTAGAAAGTCTCGGCGCGGAAGTAACCAGCCTGCAAAACGGCAAGGTTGTTGCCATGTCGACCCACGGCACAATCAACACCACCGCGCACTACGATATCGTGCGCAAGATGCGCGCCTCCAATCTGGTGCTTGGCCCGCTCTTGGCCCGTGAGGGGCATGCAGTTGTGTCTTTGCCCGGCGGCTGTGCGATCGGCGCGCGCCCAATGGATATCCACACAAATGGTCTGACCAAAATGGGCGCCCAGATTGACCTTAAGGACGGTTATTTGCACGCCAAGGCGGACAGCGGAAAGCTCAAAGGTGCCGTCATTGATTTCCCGTTTGCATCCGTTGGTGCCACAGAAAACATCATGATGGCTGCGACCCTTGCGAAAGGGACCACTGTTATCAATAATGCCGCGCGCGAGCCTGAAATTGTTGATCTTGCGACCTGTCTGCGCAGCATGGGCGCGCATATTGAAGGCGACGGTACATCGACCATTACGATCGAGGGCGTTGAGCGTCTTGGCGGCGCGACCCATCCCGTCGTCACCGACCGGATCGAGCTTGGCACATATATGCTGGCCCCTGTCATCGCGGGTGGCGAGGTTGAGTGTCTGGGAGGCACATTGGCTTTGGTCGGCGCGTTTGCCGAGAAGCTCGATGCAGCAGGCGTCAACATCTCAGAGACGAAGAACGGGCTGAAAGTCAGCCTGCGCGGCGATCGCCCCAAAGCCGTTGACGTCACCACAGAACCTTTCCCGGGTTTTCCAACGGATTTGCAGGCGCAAATGATGGCGATGTTGTGCTTTGCGGACGGTACATCTGTTTTAGAAGAGAAAATCTTTGAGAACCGCTTTATGCACGCCCCGGAGTTGGTGCGGATGGGAGCCAACATCGATGTACAGGGCGGCGTTGCCCGCGTTACCGGTGTGGACAGGCTCAAAGGCGCACCAGTAATGGCCACAGACCTGCGCGCATCCGTTTCGCTTATTCTGGCGGGTCTTGCGGCCCAAGGTGAGACGCTTGTGAACCGTGTTTATCACCTTGATCGCGGCTATGAGCATGTGGAAGAGAAACTGGCCGCGATTGGGGCCAATGTTCAGCGTGTGCAAGGCGCATGAGCGACGCGCGTTTTGAAGACGGGGCAGACAAGCCCCTTCGCCTATTGGGGCACACACCCGAAGATATCCCCGTGATATCGGCGTTACTTCAAGACGCGGTTTTTCCTGCGTCCGAAATGGCGTGGCAACCAAGCAAGCGTCGCTTTGCTATTCTGCTCAACCGGTTCCGTTGGGAAGATGCTCCAAAGGCCCGTAAACGTGGACGCGCCTTTGAGCGTGTTCAATCAGTGCTGGCCGTGGAGGGCGTTCTGAAGGTGTCCTCAATGGGCATCGACCGTGCTGACAAAGAACAAATTCTGTCCCCCTTGGCGCTTGAATGGCAAGCGGGTGATGACGGCGCAGGGATCTTGACGCTTGTGCTTGCGGGCGACGGCGCTATCTCGCTGCATGTTGAGGCTATAGAGGTAAGCCTGCGCGACGTGACACGCCCCTATGTTGCAGCTGCAAAAGACGCACCGCAACACCCCGAATAACGCCTTCATTTCGCCTTTGCCGATCTGGCTCACCATTTGAAAATCACGCGTCTGTCCGTATTGAGGCGCACAGGACAACAAGATAGACATATCACATGCCCCAGTTTTTGACCCACACAGACCCTGACTTTGAGACGCGCTTTACAGCCCTTTTGTCCGCAAAGCGCGAAGACAGTGTGGATGTGGATGACGCTGTGGCGGCCATTATTGCAGATGTTCGTAAACGCGGCGACGCAGCGGTGATTGAGCTGACATCCAAGTTCGACCGGCTTGATTTGACACCCGACACCCTTGCGATCAGCGCAGATGAAGTTGACGCCGAAATTGCCAAAGTAAGCGATGCAGACCGAGCAGCGCTCGAAATGGCCGCCGAACGCATTCGCGCCTACCACCTACGCCAGCTGCCAAAAGACGAAAGCTGGACGGATGACACAGGCGCGACCCTTGGATGGCGTTGGACACCTGTATCTGCGGCAGGGCTTTATGTGCCCGGAGGCTTGGCCTCTTACCCATCGTCAGTATTGATGAACGCGGTGCCTGCAAAAGTGGCTGGTGTGGGCCGTCTTGCGATCACTGTCCCCACGCCCGATGGCATCATCAATCCGTTGGTGTTGTTGGCCGCGCGTATTTCAGGTGTTGATGAAATTTACCGCATTGGCGGCGCGCAGGCGGTTGCTGCCTTGGCGTATGGCACACAGACCATTCCCGCTGTCGATAAAATTACCGGTCCCGGAAACGCGTTTGTCGCGGCTGCAAAGCGTCGTGTGTTCGGCAAAGTCGGCATTGATATGATCGCCGGTCCATCAGAGATTTTGGTCATCGCCGATAAGCACAATAATCCTGCATGGATCGCCACTGATCTGCTGTCACAAGCCGAACATGACGAGAGTGCGCAAAGCCTGTTGATCACCGACGATGCTGCATTCGGTCAGGCCGTAGCCAACGAAGTTGAAGCGCAACTCAAAACCCTTGAACGGACGGCTATCGCCACGCCAAGTTGGCGCGATTATGGCGCAATTATTGTGGTCAAAGACCTTGATCAGGCTGCAGAACTCTCGGACCGTATCGCGCCTGAGCACCTTGAACTTTGCGTTGAAGACGTTGATGCACTTGCGGCCAAGATCACACACGCAGGTGCTATTTTCTTGGGCCAATGGACCCCAGAAGCGATCGGCGATTATATTGGCGGGCCAAATCACGTTCTGCCCACAGCGCGTTCCGCGCGGTTCAGTTCCGGTCTGTCCGTCATGGACTTTGTCAAACGCACGACATTGGCCAAAATGACCCCCGCGGCCTTGCGTGTGATTGGCCCCAATGCGGTTCGCCTTGCTACTTCGGAAAGCCTACAAGCGCATGGTCTGTCAGTGCAGGCTCGCCTTGATCACCTGAACGAGCCGCAACCTGAATGAGCCATATCGCCGCCATAGATTTGGACGACAGCAACCTTGCCCCGCCCACGCCCGAGATCGAGCAAGAGCGCAAGGTAGCAATGTTCGATCTGTTGGAGGACAACAGTTTCGCCCTGCCCGCGCGCGACGACCGCGCCGTGCCAGCCGGCCCCTATAACTTGCATCTATCGATCAAGGAAAAGCGGCTGGTCTTCAGTCTGACCACTGCTGATGCTGAGCCAGCAGCACAGTTCTTGTTGTCCCTCGGGCCGTTTCGTCAGGTTGTGAAAGACTACTTCCAGATTTGCGAAAGTTATTTCGAGGCAGTCAAAACACTGCCTCCCCACCAGATTGAAACGATCGATATGGCACGGCGCGGCATCCACAACGAAGGTGCGCGCGTGCTGCAAGACAGGCTAGACGGCAAAGCCGACGTCGACAACGACACGGCCCGCCGCCTCTTTACGCTTATCTGCGTCTTGCATTTCGGACGATAAATTTGGAACAGCACCTTCCCACGTCAATCTTGTTTTGCTGTGACCACAACGCGGTCCGCTCGCCGATGGCCGAAGGATTGATGAAAAAGTTCTACGGCCAAGAAACATACGTGCAATCAGCCGGCGTCAAATCCGACATGGATGTAGACGGCTTTACAGTTGCCGTTTGCGAGGAAATGGGGATCGAGCTGTCACGCCACCGTGCGCGATCGTTTGATGAAATGGAGCAATGGGGCGACGATTTGGGCAGCTTTGATGTGATTGTCGCCCTGTCGCCTGCGTCCCAACGTGCGGCCCTTGAACTGACCCGCACCCATGCGCTTGAGGTTCTGTATTGGCCCATCATGGACCCGACCGGAATGGGTGACCAACGCAACGAAAAGCTTGAGCATTACCGCGCGGCCCGTGACCAGATCATCAAACACATGACTGATAATTGGGGCGCACCTGTCGTTTCAGAGTAAGATCAGTAGTTGAGTGCGCCCGAATAAAGCCGCCAACTCTTGCGCCTGCTATTGGCAACAAACCAAACCAAACGGCTACCTACGCTGAAATTGCCACCCAAAAGCTGTGTCCACGAACCATGCTACCGCATAAGTTTCGACAAGTCGCACGTAAATTTCATGCATAAATGATACAACCACGTGCTAATTCAGCCGATAAATCGCTGTTTCGACGCTCTTTGTGGTCACATTTCAGAAACGCCTTGAAAACAGCGCGGCGCTGCATCATATCGTGCCGTGTTCGCACAGGGCGGACGCATTACAGGAGTGAACATGGCTAAGGAAGAACTGCTCGAATTTCCAGGTGTCGTTAAGGAACTCTTGCCGAACGCGACATTCAGGGTCGAGCTGGAAAACGGCCATGAAATTATCGCTCATACGGCAGGCAAGATGCGCAAAAACCGCATCCGTGTTCTGGCTGGAGACAAAGTCCAAGTCGAGATGACGCCGTATGATCTGACCAAGGGTCGGATCAACTACCGCTTCAAATAATGAAGCTGATCCTGGGATCTGGCAGTCCCCGGCGGCGCGAGTTGCTGGGGCAGTTGGGTGTGTCGATCACCGAAACCCGCTCACCAGACATTGATGAAACACCGCGAAAGGCCGAGCAACCTCGCGCCTACTGCATTCGCATGGCTGTTGAAAAGTCTAACGTTCTTGCTGCGGCTGAAGATGAAATTATCCTTTGCGCTGACACAACCGTCGCCCTTGGCCGCCGCATCCTTGGCAAGCCCGAGGACCGCAATGAGGCCGAGCGTTTTCTGCGCCTTCTTTCAGGCCGTCGTCATAAAGTAATCACGGCAGTAAGCGTCAAGACAGCAACCAAGCTATGGACCCGCGATGTTGTGACGGACGTACGGATGAAACGCCTGTCTGAGCCGGAGATCACGACCTACCTCAATACAGATGACTGGCAAGGAAAAGCCGGCGGCTATGCCATTCAAGGCCCTGCTGGCGCATTCATCCCGTGGATTTCTGGCAGCTACTCTGCCGTCATGGGCTTGCCGCTTGCACAAACCGCTACGTTGCTTGAAGCAGCGGGCTACCCAATTTACGGAGCCGCCTCATGAAGGGTCGCCAGATCGCACTCGATCACCTCAACGGCATCGAAGCCGCGGCACTGTTAGTCGACGGACGCCTTGACGATATACTGATCGCGCCTCCGGCCGGAACGCCAACTGTTGGGACCATTTACGCAGCACGCGCAGACCGCCCTGTCAAAGGCCAAGGCGGTATCTTTGTCAGCACGCCAGACGGCGAAGGATTTTTGCGCGGCACCAAAGGCATCGCCCAAGGCGCCCGCATCTTGGTTCAGGTGACAGGACACGCGGAAGACGGCAAAGCCATCCCCGTGACGGCGAAACTGCTTTTCAAAAGCCGCTACGCAATTGTAACCCCATCCGCACAAGGGCTAAACATCAGCCGCCAAATACGCGACGAAGAAGAACGCGTCCGCCTCAAAACAATCTTGCACGACGTGGCAGGCGATGCCCCCTATGGCGTGATCCTACGCTCGGCTAGTTTTGGCGCGGATGACGATGACATCGCCGAAGATATTGCCGCAATGTTGACTGCAGCGGATACGGTTTTAGCGTCCGAAGTAGAGGCGCCTACTGTTTTGTCGCACGGGGATCAGCCACATCTGTTGGCTTGGCGCGAGTGGACCGAACCTGCTGAGGTTGCCCAGCAATCTGGCAGCTTTGAAGACTGCAACGTTCTCGATCAATTGGACGGGCTAACCAATATCGACGTACGGTTTGCCCAAAGCACGATGTTCATCGAACCCACCCGTGCTTTGGTCGCCGTCGACGTAAATACCGGAGCAGACACCTCACCCGCATCGGGTCTCAAAGCGAACCTTTGGGCAGCCAAAGAGCTGGCGAGACAACTTAGACTGCGCGGCCTTGGCGGGCAGATCACAATCGATTTCGCCCCAATGACCAAAGCCGACCGGCGGCAAGTTGAGGGTGCGCTGCGCCAAGCATTCAAGAGCGATCCAATCGAAACGTCCCTTGTGGGTTGGACGCCTCTTGGGCACTTTGAAATTCAACGCAAACGCGAACGCCTTCCCCTTAATGTGCTTCTCGGAGACAGCTGATGCCCTGCCCTATCTGCAAACACGACGCGGATAAAAGTTACAAACCGTTTTGCAGCAAACGCTGTGCTGACATCGATTTGGCCAAGTGGCTTGGCGGCGATTATGCAATTGCCAGTACGGATCCAGATGACGTGGATCAGATCGTAGATGCACTTGAAATAGAAGCCGAGCGGGCTGCGAAAAACATTCATTAGCGCGAATTACGGTGAAATACACAATTGGACAAAAAGGCGCTGGACACCACCTAATGCCTGACCTAGAACGGCGCCACCCAAGGGGTTCAACC